>CAYLYF010000131.1:0-9874 GCA_964387595.1 uncultured Thermodesulfobacteriota bacterium
CTTTATGGTTTTTTCTCTCTTCCTTCGGTTACCTTTTGTTATGAGTCAACGCGAAGGTATGGAATAGCAGAGGGCAGGGTGTAAGAGACAAAACTGGTTTTCTCTCTTTTAAACTCTATGCTCTTACTGCTATGCGTTTTGGCTGTAATTACAACAGTTCACAAACAAAAAAGGTGAGAAATGGATGATATCATAATTCAAATGGCTACAATTGATGAGATCCCGGAAGCTGCACATGTTTTGAGCTTTGCCATGATCGATAATCCAATCCATCTTGCGGTTTATCAGGGACAGGGTGAAAAAGAACGTGTTGACACAGAAAAAACATTTTTTGATATCTTAAATGAGATGCCGTCGAAGATATTTCTGGCAAAATCATCGAAAAGGATTATCGGGGTGATGCGGATGAGGCCCTGCAGCGGCAGTGAAGTATCAGATAATAACAGGGTAATGGATAGTTTTGAGTTTCGTAAATTTCTGTGGCTCAATGAATGGACGCGCCGTGACCCGAAATATCCGCATTGGCATTTTGGCCCCCTGGGTGTTCTGCCTGAATGTCAGAAAAAAGGTGTGGGTGCAAAACTGATGCGGCGGGTATGTGATGAAGTGGATGCGCTTAAGGCCATTGCCTATCTGGAAACGGACCGGGAGAGAAATGTGGGACTTTACAGGAAGTTCGGATTTGAGGTTGTTGATGAAAGTATGATTCTGGATGTTAAAAACACATATATGAAGAGAGATCCAAAATTATAACAGCCTGCCCAGGAGTATTGCCCTGAAACCTGTTTGTCCCGGATAAAGAAATCCTCTAATTACTTTGAATGTCGGGAACCAACGGGTTTTGAATTGGCAGATAATGTTATTATCGGCTATTTTTTTTACAGTTTTTTATTTATTTATCCTTGACAGAAGTGTGTTCAATTAAAATCCGGTACAGGTTCCTGAATAAAACGGATAGGATGATGCAATATCTGTACTAGTAAGCGTGTTTCTGCAGCCACTGGAGGGTATATGTCCTTGGAATTAATTCGGCCCGTACTCTTCAGCGATAGTGGAATGTATACGCTGAATATCTATCGTCTGGCCGGCTACCAGATCATTAGCTCCTGTTTCCGGGTTATACTTCGATTATTTCCAGAGTTTTCCATGCCGGTCGTAATCCTCTATATAGAGAATCATCCAGGTTTCCGGATCAATGTACCCGGTCATGTTTGAATACATAAAATTTTCATCCTGGCTTTTCACCTCAACCACATTTAATTTAATTCTTTCTCTGACAGCGCCGTCCAGAAGACAGTAACCCGGAGTACGCTTTAATTTTGAACGGTCGTTATGGCGAACCATTAACAGCTCTTGCTGAGCGTTAAATTTATATGTGTTGATTTGTATGTGGCCATCCCAGCCAAAATTGTCAAACCCGCAGTAGTCTGCTCCTCCGTTTGCGTCCTGTCTTTCAGTTGTTGAACGTCTTCTGACCCTGCGAATAGTCGGAATCCATATCCATGAATCATATGGCTTCATACGGTCTTTATAGGAGAGTTCCATTATTCTCAGGTTCCTGGATTCCGGCGGTTTCAGGTATACTACTGAAAACGCTCGCCAGATTTGTTTCGGGTTCTTTGCCGGTTCCGGGACAGGTTCAATATCCGTTCTTCCTGAAAAGAACGCGATATCATTTTTGAGTTTTGACTTATTATCATATTTTAGAGGGTCGTCAATAATGTAACCGTTATCAATGCTGGTATAACCGTCACCGTAGGTTCTGTTACGGAAGTTATGGGCCATTTCGGTTCCATTCCGGGGCAAGGGAAAGGGGACACCTGCGGTATAATTTAGAAGTTCCCGGTTCGGTCCGACTTTTGGTTGACCATAATATTTTAGGGTCATGGCTATTCTTCCGGGGGTGGGTTTTATCTGTTGATAGGTGCCGATTTCAAAATAGCTTTTCCCCCATCTGTTCACATCCTTCATGGGATTATAGAATGTTTGAGGAAGAAATTCTTTGACCCGGTCTACATCAGCACTGGTTATTTTTTCTCCTGCCCAGGATTTTTCCCAGGCCATACTTTCTGAAGTTCCGCCGCGCTGTATGCGGCAACAGGATAATTGATTTCTTCTGCAAAATTATTCGAAGATGATAAAAAAACGAGTAAAAGCAGATAAGGGTACTATTGACCAATGTGTCATTTTTTCTATCCTCGTTCTTGATCCTATCGAATTTATAATTGATATTCGAGGGGAGGTTTTTTAGAGATAACGCTCCGTTTGCAAAACTTTTTGAAATTCGGATATAATCCTTTTGATTGCTGCCCTGATGAAACTTAGCCTTGTGTTAGATGTCCGGTATCCTGTGCTGGAAACCCGGTTCCCTGATTAACCGTATCAATTGTCAAATTGCACATACGATTATGTTTTTTTTACTATCGTGAATCCCGATATAATGTTGTTTTTCCGGGGAAGATCAGTTAGGTCCTGCATCTATTTGTTTTTTTATTTTGACCCTTTTGAATACAAAATTGACCTTCTAAACCACTTGCAGTAGGTCCAATTTTGTATTTTTGTTTAATCTTTTAGATTCTGAGCAGGAGCCATCCCTGATTTACCAGTTTTTTATAGGCTTATTTATCTCGGATATTTTTCACAGTCACAGTGCTTTATCTTTATAAATACCCTTATTCTCCGTGGTATTACTTTTTTTTTGTTTCTCATTGAAAAAATAAGAACAGCTCCCTGCTTTTATCTAATTGTTATTTAGAAAAAGTTGGAAAATATTCAAAAAAAATTATAAAATGTTTAGTTTGATGAAGAAGAAATGTTTAATCAAGAATTGTGATTATCAATTTGTGAATCAAAGATGAAATCAGGAACCGGAATTCAGGATTTGAATTGGGATTGGTATTAATGTTAACCTTACCCAAGTTTTCCCACTGAAAGACAAATCCAAAAAGCCTATATTCAAAGTCACTCTGCTGTTGCTTTGCGATCCTGAGACTCTGTGAATATCAGATCTTTTATCGTCCGAGGTTCAATGTGTTTTTATGTTACAATTTTAAAGTTATAAAGGAACAATACACTTTGAAAATAAAATATCCCACAAGCGGTACCTCCCAATCAATTTTATTGCAACTGTTGGCTTTCTTTTTGATGCTTCTGATCTTATCGCTTCCCGGTACGGCCCTGGCTGACAGCGGGGACAATTCATCAGCTATGGGAAAACGATGGTCCTCATTTTTACCTATCTGGGGTGAGGAGGCCCGACAACAGGGGCATGAGCTTTCTTTGCCCTTCGGGGTCACTGCCAACTTCATGTTCATTAAACAGGACTATGAGGTCGAGCGTATCGATCTGGACATCAACGGCATCCAATTAAATCTGCCCCCTTCAATTGTCGGAGGGGAAGTGAACGGTGACGATCGAAGCATGGTCATGCGTTTTGATGCATGGATATTACCTTTCCTGAATATCTATGCAATTTTAGGGTATACAGACGGCGAGACCACCACCGATGTCTCGTTTTTACCCGGTACTAAAGTTCTATCCTTCCCTTTTAAACTGGAATATAAAGGCCCGACCTACGGCGGCGGGGTGACTCTTGCGGGCGGGACACGAAATATTTTTGTCGTGTTTGATCTGAATTATACTGAGACTGATCTTGATATCTCTGACTCCAGGATAACCGCGATGGTTTTTTCACCGCGAATCGGCTGGCACGGTACGATTGGCTCCTGGAAGGGATCGTTTTGGGTCGGCGGTATGTATCAGGATATTGAGCAGGTAATCAAGGGTCGTGTCAGGCTCAGCCAGATCTCCGCTCCTGTGGAATTCGAGGTTAAACAAAAAGCAGCGGATCCATGGAATATGACCCTGGGAATGCAGTGGAACATCACTTCCCATATCGATCTTATTGTGGAGGGAGGCTTTGTCGGCCGCGAACAAATTTTGACTTCCATCGGTTATCGATTCTAAAAACAGGTTGAAGGGGCTAAGCGTTCCATAAAACGATGAACTTATAAAACTTGATTTCAAATTTTATATATGTCCCGTTTTAAGTTTTTTTTGAATCTATTTTGCCTGTTTCATCTTCTGTTTTCGCTTCCAGTCGGAATCTCTACTCTCTTCCCTGATAAGCTCATGACGCAACTGGTACTTATACTGATTTTTCAGCACGAGTCAAGGCTGGTAAAAAAGGGGGCAGATCGAAAGCGCCGGTAAAAGCCGGCAAAGAGTAGGGGGTGAAAGTCCCCTGCATAGTAAAGGATAGCGACCAGCTATGGCCTCCGAGTCATGCGTCGGCTACCCGTAAGTGAGCGGAGAAGCGTTGACAGGGGTACGTTCAGGCCTAGCTATTGAGTTCCGAAATCACCTTGTTCGGATTGCCGACCTTGTGATTTGGTGGGGAAGGCAAAACGGTGCGTTGCGCTATCGCAAGTGGCGTGCCGGATCTGCGGAGTCATAGAACTGGTGCATGTACGCAAGCTCTTTGCACGGAAACCGGGAGATCCCAGAGGGAGACCCGTTATAATCCAGAACTGGTTCGGTTGGAGAAGGCCAGTGGCCGAACGTCCAACTTTTATACTTCTGGGAAGTCGGACAGTCTCATAGTATCTGGGAAGTCATCGAACAAAATTCGTGACAACAAGCGGGTAGCGGAGAAGGTGGAGAAAAGGAGGCTGGCCAAGGGGAACCCATCCAAGCGAAACAAGGTCTGGACACAGAGTCAGATAACCTTGCCAAGTGAGCTGGAGAGGGTACGGCTGAGGTAAAGGTGTAAGCATTCCCGATTATTGTTTTGCCTGCGCGTCATTACCCGAGGCAGGAGCCCGGTGCGTTAGGAGCGCACGCCGGGATCTGTGCGGGGGGTGCCGGGTAACCGGCATTCCTACCGCGACTGCTGTTGACCAATATAATAGACAATGACAGACCCCTTTTTTCCCTAGAGGGATCTGCTGAAGGTGATATAAGAACGCTACGATCTGTGTTCAAACATTGTCATCAGTCAGTTGGATATTGATTTGTGGCATGACATCATCGGTGATCCGATCATTGCCGACGTCATACTGGACCGGCAGGTTTACAACGCGCATAAAATCACATTGAAAGAAGGTTCTATGAGAAGAAAGAAAACATGGAAAAAATAAAAACTTGACATGCATACTCTGATATGAAAATAGTCAAATGGTGGCGTTGCTTCGATTGGGGCAGCCCAGTGTCAGCTGAATTAGTAGCCGAGTTGAGCGGAATAGACACAAAACGCTAAAAGCATTTCGGGTCGCACGGCCATAGGCCGTGAGTTTGTAAATTTACTAAAGCATTATGGAGAGGAAGACAGAAAAATATGCGCAACCAAAAGAATAAACACAGATACTGTTATTGGTTTGAAAAGGAAAAGTTCGAAAAATTACAGGACCAGATGAACAAAAATGCAATTCCCATGATCGGGGCTCAAAAAATGGCTTGTGAAGTTTTTAATTGTGAGTGTGGTTTTGTTGAGCCTTCTATTTGGGCCATAAATGATCAGTGGGATGCGGCTACCTATTATGCGGCGTCAAACCATGCCGGAAAAAACCTGGTTGTATCTTCCTTTAGACTGGGAGAAGAATGGGAACCTTTACTTGAGACTATTTTTGAACCCGTTGATTTTTTACCGCCCGTCCAGCCGTCACTTCAGGAAAAGGAGCTTCTTGTAAAAGACCCGACGTATCAACGACGGGAACCTGTCGGGTTTGGTGATTATCCCGAGGAAAGCAGGGAAAGACTTGTCAAGGGTATTGCTAAAATGCATGGTACGGAACCTGAGCCGTTTTGTTCTTATCTGCTTGAATGGCGGGCAGTGCATGCAAATTTTTTAAACCCCAAATACCGCGCATATACAGAATATGACAGCGCCCCGTATTCTGTCTCGGATTCGACACATGTCAGTTCATGTTGTGTGGAACTGTGTGGTATGTTTGAAACACGTGAGAAAACATTTCTGGTCAGACCCTGTATGGGTGCAGTCATAATGAACGCACTTGAACGGGATCGTTATTATTTAGTACGCAATGTTAAAAATTAATGTTTATGATGTAAAAAGGCATGGGGTTGCCACCACAGCGGCCTGTGGATCACAGGGGCAAAGGCTTCTTTCATTTTTGGGCCGATAATATAATGATAGATTTATTCAATCGGCAGGGCTTGGTATCGGTGATTGCCTGACGGGGTTATGGGGACAGGTTTACAGAGCTTTCCGGAATTGCTTTGCCGGGGATAAGGCCCGTACTGGGCCTTAATTGACAGGTTGTTTTAAGGTTTATGCTTTTATTCCAAAAGGGTTGCTTGGCCCGACGCTGCTTGCTCCCGGTAGCTCTGATAATCATATAAAGGTTATCATTTGTTCAAGTTCCTGTAATGTGTTCAAGCACATAACCAACATACAGGAGATCTTTTTAATTCGGCCGTTAGTGTCATACCCAGCCGTCGTGGCAGAGACCTGTTAATCTCCATGATATCCAACTTACCGATATGAACAAGCTACTCTCGTGTTACCGTGCTGCAAAAACGGCCGCAGCGTAGGCTCTGATCGTCACATCCTGCCGGCATCATTGTTAGAAGAGTCAGGGTTGTCATAATTGCCGCAAAACAATAACTGTTTTTCATCGCTGCCTTCTTCTTCTTTTGATTTGCTCCTTTTACGTCAGCCACACAATCATCGGGTTGCCCCGTTCTCTGTTCCGATGCGTTGGGTCAACTGAGCGTGGGGGGCTGTTTGTTCTTGACTTCCTTTTACATAGGCTATCCCTGCCCTTGTGCTTTTTACCTTGGCTGTTTTGTAAATAAAACCCTGCTTCTGAAGGTACTGAAAATTGAAGTGAGAAATGGGAAGAATTTGGATAAAGCATATATGCAGTAACCTCTTTTTGAATACTTCAGAAAGACTTTTTCAGCATAAACGACCTCATTGAAGTGTCTTTTAAACGCTTTGGTTATTTGTGTCTTAGTTAAGTAATTGGTGCTATTTACAAGATAATTATAGTTTCTATTTACTGTTTCTTTTGCTGAAAGTCCAGTCTGAAATTTGTTGCGTATCCCCATCATCGCCCAAAAGAATAACCATGGATATGGCTTGAATATTGATGAGAAGGGGACATTTGTATGAGACTCAATGGCTTTGTATCGAGAGGGGAATATGTGAAGGCAGCACCCGTTCGGTTTAAGGATCCTGTTTATCTCAGAAATTGCCTTGGAATAGCTTTGAACATGTTCAAAGACCTGGTCGCTATAAATAAAATCAAAGGTGTTGTCTTCAAAAGGCAGGGTGTAGGGGTGAGGATTAATGGGTCTAATAATATCTTCACTGCATATGGATTTTGCATCCGTATCGTTTTTATTTCTTAGTTTGATATCACAGCCAAAGGCTTGATATCCGTGATCACGCCATTCATGAACGGCTTTGCCTTCTCCACATCCAAAGTCCAAAACCATGGACTCCGGCTTTAGGTCATACCCCAGTTCTTCGAGTATTTTTATTTTGCTGAGGAGATTGCAGGACTCTTTTTCCTTCATTGTGATAAGTCTGGCTGAGTATTTTTAAAGAGAATTCAGTGTCAGGGCTATACTATTCACAGGTCATTGGTATTGTCAAGATTTCAGCCCTGACTCCTGTTTTTTCTCTTCATTCTTTAGGATTTCTCTAACCACACCTTTATAAGCGATAATGCTTTTCGCTTTTTTGTATATTTAAAGAATGATGGATCTTTCTGCTGTTCCTGAATCCTCTTTACCAAGTTCAGCATTGTAAAACGCATCATCGGATGGAAGCGTTAGGGTAAAGTTATGGGTTGAATCAATCTCCACAATGCCGCTTTCAAGTGTGCCTGAAAGCACGTGACCGCCGGAGGAAAAGTCATCAGCTAAAAAATGAAAATGATAGCCGCCAACGTTGATGCCTTCCATCCATGCTGGAAAACGGAGCCCGATCATGGTGCCAGAAACCTGTCCCAGCTCAAATATCGTCTGGTTTTTAACAACTTCGCTTAAAGGAGGATAGGGCTCGGTCTGGGCAGGGACGCTGCGAGTTGTGAGGGTTGAAAATGTACCGGAGACTTTGACGGCATAGATGATGTTTTTCGTGGGTAAGGCTTCGTCGATAAACGTTTTAAGAGCCGTAACTGCCATCGGGATGTTAACCTGTTCTGTTATGTCAGGCTCAAAAAAGGTAACAGCTGCAAAAGGTGTTTTAACTGTGGTCTCAACTTCAATTGGCGTACCGTCGGTTCCAACACGGTAAACCGCATTATCAAGAACAATCATTTCACCATCGAGAGTGTTAAAGGTTCCCAGACCAAAGTCACCCTGTTGCAGCAGTTCACCGCATGTTATCTCGCCGTCGTAAATGCCGGTCAGCAGAGCGTCAATGGTTGAGACCTGATAGAGGACCTCATTGTCGGAGCTGATTGTGCATGAAGAAAGAACGAAAAAGAATAAGGTCGTGATAAGTAAAATATATTTTCTTGTTTTTTCCATGTTAAAAATTTCCTGTCTATTCGTTTTTAAGAGGTTAACCATAAGTTAAGATGGAATGCTTTTTTTATACAGTTTGTCGGATTGACCGGAGTGTTTCGCGGAAGCCCCGCTCCTGTGGGCGGGGTCGAGCGATACAATCCAAGAAATCAATCTTAATTACCGGGATGCCCCGCCTTGCCCCGAAAACGGGATCTTCGTTAGGCGGGGAGCATCACTTTTGTGTTTTCTCTTCCTTATTTAGAATCTCTCTAACCGCCTCTTTGTAAGCGCTAATGCTTTTTGCTTTTTTAATCTTTTGGAGGCCTTTCCTGGAATCTGGAAATGATGTGATAAAGTATTTCCAGAAACTATACATTCTCATGATGATATGACTGGGTCCGGACAGGGCTTGCGCGTAATCTTCAAGCAGCGTGTCATGAAATTTATTAAAGATCTCTATTTTGTTTTCTGGATATTCAGTCGTATTGTTTTTTATCATACCGGGTAAAAAAGGATCAGCAATCATTCCTCTCCCGATCATAAAGTGGTCTATCATTGGAAAGCGTTTCGCCATGTCATTAAATACAGCAACTGTTGTGATGTCTCCATTGTAACATAGTTTATGGTCTGTGTTATCGATGCACCGCTTAAAAGCATCCAGGTCCGCTTCTCCCTTATATAATTGTTTACCCATACGGGGATGTATTGCAATGTTTTTAATCGGGTATTTCTGAAGGATGGGGAGTACCTGAAAGATCTCTTCGCTGGTCTCATATCCCAGGCGCATTTTTATAGACACCATGATGTCTGACTTGTCATGAACTTTATTTAGAATACTGTCTATTTTTACCGGATCTTTTAAAAGGCCAGACCCCAACCCGCGTTTTGTGACCATTGGGTAAGGACAGCCCAGGTTCCAGTTCAGCTCTTTATATCCAAGTTTTAAAACATACTCTGCTGCAAAGATAAATTCATCTGCATCTTTTGTTATGATTTGTGGGATCAGATTTAAACCCGAATTGTTTTCCGGAAGAATGTCGCGTTCATATGCCGGTTTGATCTCAAGCTTTTTGTTTAATCTAAGATATGGCGCGTAGTAGGTATCGATTCCGCCAAAGAATCGGTTAAACGCATTCCTGAAGCGAAAATCGGTGAGTCCCTGTAATGGAGAAGAAAGAAGTGTGACGTTCATTTAATTTTCATATAATTGTTGATACCCTGTTAAGGCGTAATTATTGAAGCCTGGGTTCTTATGGTTTTCTTCGAACCGCCATTTTGCATATAAAAAGAGCCTTCTAAGCCTCTAAAACAGGCCTGATTTCGTATTTTGTTTTTATATTAAACCTAAGCTGAGCGATTTTCAGCCTAAAAAAAAACCCTCAGAGTGAAAGAG
>CAYLYF010000132.1:0-9857 GCA_964387595.1 uncultured Thermodesulfobacteriota bacterium
GAGGTTTCAGTTGCCTGATTTATACTATATTATTTATGGAACTAACTACTAGATAGAAAAAATAGATCCCGGCATGGCTGCCCACATTGCACTTTCTGTATTTTGACTGAAAAAAATCGGCCCTCACCTTTCGTAAAGCTTCATAATCCTGTCCATGATTATTACAAACGGACTCTATTTTTTCCGCAAAAAATTTAACATCCGCTTCATTTTCAAAATAAGGAAAGATGTCCGTTCCCCCGGCCAGGATCACTTTGTCTTCGATAATATTTGCGCGAAGCTCCATATAAGCCTTTGGAATTTTCGGATTATTGGGATGAATACCGATCTCAAGCACAAGGGCTCTCATCCTGGAACCCTTTTTGTCCAGTTTTTCTGCAAGCACCGGAGGTGTATCGATCTCAAGATCACAGTAAACCAGGCTTGCCTTTTCAAAGACCGATCCCCGGGATATCATCACATCTGTGGGCCCGATTTTACTGTCCCAGCTGTTCTTCTCTATTTTCATACCCTGGTTAAACTCAGCACAAAAAGCCTCAAATTTCAGCTGAACTTCCGAAAGAAAATCTGTCACCTGATTAATCTGTTCCATCATATCTCCAATTTATGCGGTTAATTTTTTAGGGAAAAGTCCTCTTAGGGAAATATAGGCAATAACAAGATAAGCAATTGTCTTTGGAATCATCAGCATGCCCACATTTGGATATGTCTTTACAAAAGCAACCACCGGAGCATAACAAACCAGAGATACAATGATCATAATACCGATCCATTTAAAAATAGCATCACGGGCAGGCAAAGCATCACGAAGCATCAGATAGACGGTTCCTACCTGCATCATAATAAGCGGTATGTTCCTGAGCGTATAAAGCGGTTCCTGTATATTTTGACTGTCCCAGGAGTTATCCGGAAGCAGCATAATAAGAGAGCGGATAATTGCCAAAGAAAAAATAATCCAGGCGACAGGGCCAAATCTTTTTTTAAAGCGCGCTTTCCACATAAAGACCATACACACATAAAACAGGGTAAAGGTCCAGGCAGTGGCAATACTTCCCAGCGGTGCCAGTTTAACTGGATTTCCAAACAGATTTAGAGTTGCGTCAAGTCCGCCCATACTAAATGCAATGACCCGGAAACCCACATGCCCCATGTCGCCGACAGCCAGAAAGATAAATGCCAAAAGAACAGCCAGGGCCATGTCTTTGTCCTTCGGGTCCACATTTGACCAGCGCCTGAACATTGCCGCAATAAAACACCAGATAATAATAAGATAGGCAATATTAAAACCTGTTTCCATCCATATTTTGAGTGTCTTATCCACAATAGAATCCTTAAATTTTCTAAATTTAGTGTTGATTAACTAAAAATCCCGGCAGAAAAAAGGCTTACTGCGCCAGAGAATATTTGTATCTCATGGGATATTCGCTGTTTTCTTTAACACAACGCGAAATATATGCTTTCTCAGCATCTGTTATATCTCTTAAGGACTCCAGCATTTCTGTTGAATTACCGATATTGATGATGGTATTTAATTCAATAAATTTTTCTGCCGGGATTTTTACCTCTTCAAGCACAGAATTGCTTCTTACAAAACAGGAATCTCCAATATCAACACAGGCAAGAACCGTCTTACAGCCCACAAAACATTTTTTACCGATAGCAGCCGGACCGTGGATAACCGCCCCGTGGTTAATAATGGTCTCATCCCCTATTTTAAGTGCCTGTTCGGCGTGAACATGAAGTATGGCAAGATCCTGAATGCCGCACCCTGCACCTATCTCGATCATGGCTATTTCATCTTCAGCAGAAAACCTGTCTGCTCTTATCACAACACTGGGCCCGATGTAACAGTTAGGCCCCACATCTACCCGGCCTATAATTATGGCTGAAGGATCAACATAAGAAGTTGAATCTATATGCGGCATATCACCAACAACATTCTCTCTTAACATAACATTCCCCTTATACAATATCTATTTTAAGTCTATACCAAAAACACTAGCACATCTATTCAAACAATACAAAATTATTGGGCCTTTTACCACCCTGAAAAACCAAAAACATCATTTAAATAATTCAGCCTGGATCATGCTGTCCCGCAATTAAATATCGCAATCATTGCAAAACTCTTTAAGGTTAAATTTCAGATATTTACAGCTTTTAGTTAACACAATACATTAGCTTATTAATTTTAAAAAGATATAAATATTATTTCTGTTAAAGAAACACTAATAATGTTATAATGTTCTAAACAAAAAGAGCAGCAGTTAACCCTCGACATAAAAAAAGATATCTAAAATGAAGCTAGATGAAGTCCTTAAAAATTTAAATAAAAGCATAAAATTCAAAAATGATACCAACGTGGGAGATATCCTTTTAATCGGGATGAAATCCGGAGTTTTTTTCGGTGTTGTACAGGAAATAGATAACAATGTAAAAAAAGGCTGGTGGGACATCTCTTTTAAGCTGCTGGTCATGCCCCCGATTGACGTGACCTGGACACTGAGAACGCCCCAGATGACCGGCGAAATATTCACCATGGATAACGAAGAACAGTTTGTCCTTGCCATCGACACCAAACAGACCAAGAAACGTTCTCAGAAAAAAAGAACTGCCGTAAAAAAACCGATTAAAAAAGGAAAACTCACCTTGGTCAAAAGTGACTCCACTGACGAATGATGAATTTGCAATATTTTCCAGCTCTTTACGCTGAAGCACTACAGATCCTAATAAACAAGTAATTCTCCACGGCTAAAAGCCGTGGACTTAGGTTGGTCCACAAAGGGGACCGTAGAAAGATCGGAACCCCATTTTGGCCGAACTTTTGTTTTTTCTCCCATGCAACGCAGCCGAGTGGTGCGTTTGGCTATGGAAGAAGGGTCCAAACTGTCTGAGCAAAGCGAGTTTTTGGACCCGCCACAGACAAATGCACAAGCGAGGGCAGTCCCGACTCGCCGGGACCAAAGTTGCGGGCGGCCTTTCTTTTGCTTCGTTTTATTTAGCCGGCAAAGAAAATGAAGTCTGAAGTTTTCGTTTTTCTTTGTTACTTGATACAATTTTCACAAAGCCATCACGAATAAGGAAACACAGCCTTGAAACATTCAAACTTTGTTCATTTACATGTCCATACCCAGTACAGCCTCTTGGACGGCGCCATAAGATTTGCCGACCTGCTGGATAAGGCCAGAGAATATCATATGCCTGCCCTTTCCATAACCGATCACGGCAACATGTTCGGAACAATTGAATTTTATCAAAAAGCACGAAAAGCCGGAATAAAACCGATTATCGGCTGCGAGATGTATCTTTCATCCACAAGCCGTTTTGATAAAGAATCCCATGGCGGGGTAAAACCGGCAAATCATCACCTGGTGCTGCTGGCAAAGAACAAAGCCGGATATCAGAATCTCTTAAAACTGGTGTCAGCGGCTTATCGCGAAGGCTTCTATTATCGTCCCCGCATAGACAAAGAAATACTCAAAAACCACAATGAAGGACTGATTGCCCTAAGCGCCTGTCTGCATGGAGAAGTCCCCACTGCCGTTCTATCCGGAAATGATCAAAAAGCCCGGGAACTGGTTGAAGAATACAGGTCTATTTTTGACGGCGACAGGTTCTACCTTGAACTCCAGGAAAACGGTATTGATGATCAGAGGATCGTGAACAAGGGTCTTATTGAGTTATCAAAGGAGATGTCTGTTCCGCTGGTTGCCACAAATGACTGCCATTATCTGAATAAGGCAGACGCTAAGGCTCATGAGGTGCTTTTGTGCATCCAGACCGGTAAAACAATGAGCGCCCCGGAAAGAATGCGTTTTTCAACCGATGAATTTTATTTCAAATCACCGGACGAGATGAAAAAAGCATTTGCGGATGTACCTGAAGCTATTTCCAACACAGTCGCTATTGCTGAGGAGTGCAACCTTGAGATCCCCCTTAAAGACTACATTTTCCCCCATTTTGACCCGCCGGGAGATGAGACCAACCAGGAGCTGTTTGAACGTCTCAGCCGTGAAGGCCTTCAGAAACGTATTGATAAGCTAAAAAGGAAAGCTCCGGACTACATTAAAGACAGGATTGAGGAATATCAGGAGCGCCTTGAAGTAGAAATAAAGATGATTCGAAAGATGAACTTTACCACCTATTTTCTGATCGTTTCAGACTTTATCAATTACTCAAAAGAAAACAAGATTCCGGTGGGGCCGGGCCGTGGTTCTGCTGCAGGCAGTCTGGTGGCATATTCTTTAAAGATAACAGAAATAGATCCGATTAAAAACGGACTTCTTTTTGAACGTTTTTTAAACCCAGAACGCGTTAACCCCCCTGATATTGACGTTGACTTCTGTATGAACCGCCGTGACAAAGTCATAGAATACGTTACCCAGAAGTACGGCAGAGACAAGGTGGCGCAGATCATTACTTTTGGAAAAATGCTTGCGAAAGGGGTTATCCGGGATGTGGGCCGTGCACTTGATATGCCGTACAATGAAGTTGACAAAATCGCCAAACTTATACCCAATGATCTGGGAATAACCATAGACCGGGCCATTGTTCAGGAGCCCAAATTAAAAGAGCTGATTAAAAACGACCCACAAGTTGCAAACCTGATTACTGTTGCACGGGCACTCGAAGGCCTGACCCGTCATGCATCAACCCATGCAGCCGGAGTTGTGATCGCTGATGCGCCTCTTGATAATTACGTCCCCCTGTTTAAAAATCCAAAAGACGAAGAAATGATCACCCAGTATCCCATGAATGATGTGGACATGATCGGGCTGATTAAATTTGACTTCCTGGGACTGCGTACCCTTACGGTTATAGACACCGCTGTAAACCTGGTACTATCAGATGCTAAAAACAGCCTGCCGGACATAAACGATCTGCCGCTTGACGATCAAAAAACATATGATCTGCTTTCACAGGGTGAAACAGAAGGAATCTTCCAGCTTGAAAGCTCGGGGATGAAAGAACTGCTTACCCGGATAAAGCCCGACTGCATTGAAGACCTGACCGCTCTCCTTGCCCTGTACCGCCCGGGTCCCCTCGGCAGCGGAATGGTTGATAATTTCATCGATGGTAAAAGCGGAAAGATAAAGATCAAATATGACCTTCCCCAGCTGGAAGACATCCTGAAAGAGACCTACGGTATCATTTTATATCAGGAACAGGTTATGAAAATAGCCAGTACCCTGGCCAGTTTTTCCCTTGCTGACGCAGATCTTCTCAGACGTGCCATGGGTAAGAAAAAACCGGCTGAAATGGAAAAGCAGAAAAAGAAATTTCTGGAAGGTGCGAAAAATAATAAAATTGATCCTAAGAAAGCTGAAAAGATATTTGACCTGATGGCAAAGTTTGCTGAATATGGTTTTAATAAATCACACAGCGCGGCATATGCCTATGTATCCTTTCAGACAGCCTACTTAAAAACGCACTTTCCGGTAGAGTTCATGGCAGCGCTCTTAAGCTCTGAGATGGACAATACGGATAAGGTGGTAAAACACATCAGTGAATGCAAAGAAAAAGGACTTGAGATCCTTCCGCCGGATGTAAATGAGAGCTACAACGACTTTACCGTACCCGGACACAAGATCCGGTTCGGTCTTGCAGCCGTAAAAAATGTCGGCCAAAGCGCGATTGAGTCAATCATTTCTGCAAGAGATGAAAACGGTAAATTCACCACGCTTTTTGATTTCTGCGAAAAAGTTGATTTAAGAAAAGTGAATAAAAAGGTAATAGAAAGTCTCATAAAGTGCGGTGCTTTCGATTCTTTCAAGATAAAACGCTCTCAACTGATGGCCGTGTTTGAAGAGGTCGTCAGTGCAGTACAGAGAATCCAGAAGGAAAAAGAAAAAAACCAGCTCAGCATGTTTGAAGTCATTGCTGAAACAACCGGGACAAATGAAAATAAAGAGATCAATTATCCGGATATTTCCGAATGGGATCAGAAAGAATGTCTGGGCTACGAGAAAGAATGTCTGGGATTTTACATCACCGGACATCCGCTGGATGATTACAGGGAGGCGCTTAGGGCTTTCGCCAATGCTGACACCGCTTCTGCACTTGCTTCAACAGGTGAAGGGGAGATCCGGATCGGTGGAATGATCTCAACGATCAAAAAGATCATCACCAAGAAAGGGGATCCAATGGGATTTCTGAATTTTGAAGATCTTTCCGGAACGATTGAGGTAATACTCTTCCCTGAGGTATTCCGCAAACATGACGCCCTTCTTGACTCTGACAGTCCTCTTCTTATAAAAGGCAAATTAAGCATTGAAACTGACAATAGCAATAAGATCATTGCCAGTGAAATCGTACTCCTTGATCAGGCCCATGAAATAGCCACTCCTGACATTCATTTGAAATGCGCCATCAGCAAACTCGGCGCAGAACAGATCGACAGATTAAAAAATATCATCAAAAACAACCCGGGAAAATCAAAGATCTTTTTTCACATCACAATCCCTGAGAAAAGCGAGACGGTTCTAAGCCTCGGTGATTCCTACATGTCCAGCGCTTCAAGTCTGTTTACGACTGAAATCGAATCAACCCTTGGGAAAAACAGTGTTCACTTACAGTGAAAGCTCAGAAGTGAAGTGTGAAACGGATAGAAACTTTTTAGGCTCTTCAACAGAATCTGTGGGTAAAAAACAATTTATACCACTGATCCTTTTTAAGACACAAACGGACGGGTTGAAAATAGATGAACGTCGAACATCGAACGTTCAACATCGAATGATGAATAAAAAAATGAAGAAGCGAACGTATGACCTTGAAGAACGATTGCTTAGCTTTGCGGTACGCATTATTAAATTAGTTGAGCACCTGCCAAATACCCGGACCGGCAATCATGTGGCGGGTCAATTATTACGATCGGGCACATCCCCTTATCCAAACCACGGTGAAGCCCAGGCAGTAGAATCACCAAAGGATTTTATTCATAAGTTGCGGATTTCTCTCAAGGAACTCAGAGAAGCCCAGCGGTGGATCCGGTTGATTGAAAAGGTTCCTCTGCTTAAGAACCCGAAACTGCTTAATGAACTTTTGCTGGAAACCGAAGAATTGATTAAAATTTTCGTGACAAACATTAAAACAGCTGAAAAGAAGAAAAAATAACCATTTGATATCTGTGATTGGTTTTCATTCGACGATGGATGTTTATCTTTTCAATAAGGTTCTTCAATAAAAATAAACGCTGAGAAAAATCGGCATATTTATATTTACAACCAACTGTTTTAACTTTGTATTCTATAATAAATGCTAAAAAGCTACCCACAGATTTTATTGAAGAAGCACTTTTTATAATCTGTTCACTCAAACCCTGGACACCTTGAACCCTTTTAATTGCCATGCCCTACGAAGAAAGAACATACAGAAAACAAACCCATACAAAAGGCCTTGTGTCTTTTAATGTGACGGTTAAAGAAACTGACCTTTTTATCAGCGCATCAAAAAAACTTGAAAAAGAAGCCCTGGATGCTGTCGTCCAGTCGCGATTCATGATCGAACATTACATCAAATCACATCCTGAATTTATTTCATCTCTTGTCCCCCTTTCTCTTAACGCTCACGCGCCGAATATCATACAGAAAATGCTAAGTGCAGGAGAAAAAGCAGGGGTCGGTCCTATGGCTGCGGTGGCTGGCGCTGTTGCTGAATATACCGGGCAGGAACTTCTGAAATCATGTGATGAGGTTCTGGTTGAAAACGGAGGTGATATTTTTTTTAATGTGAAAAGAGAACTGACCATCTCTATTTTTGCAGGGGAATCCCCCTTAAGTGAAAGGGTGGGCATTAAGATCCCGATAAAAGAAGGCCCCTACGCGATGTGCACATCGTCAGGCAGAGTAGGCCCTTCACTTAGCCTGGGCTCATCTGATGCGGTCACCATCACATCTGCGTTTTCAGCTCTTGCCGATGCCTCAGCAACTGCAATCGGAAATATTATAAAAACAGCAGCAGACATCCATAAAGGAATTGAAACTGCAAAAAATATCCCCGGCATCGACGGGGTGATTATTATCAAGGACGAAAGCCTGGGAGTTTGGGGAGATATTGAACTGGTTCAGTTATAATTCGGAATCACCTGGTTTGGGTGAGTTTATCCCGAGAACCGAGGGGAGTCCCCGGCGCCCATAAGCAAAAAGATCTTTGCACCGTTATATCCATTGCATACAACTAAAAACACCATTCTTTTTCAGGCATTTAAGAATCCAGGGTCTTATCGCTAATCTGGAATCTTTAAAGCAAAATACAGCAACAAGATGTTATATAACTTTTCAGGCAAAGCCTCTAGACTCTGCAGAGGATGCTTATTGTTGTTTCATGGTTACAGATATTGACTACGCTGTTATCGGCAGTCGCCTTCTTGACAAGGAAAAACAAGAGAACAGACCCCTCTCAGAAACTGAAAAACAAAAATGGTTAATGAGCTTTGAACTTGATTGAAAAAACTTCTTATTTAAAAAGACTTAAACAGCGTCAGATGATAAAACAGATTGAAAGGCAGGCTGTTTTCGGTCTAATCTTTGGATTTCTTTTAATGTTTTTCTCTTCATGGAATATTCTTTTTGTGGTTAATTCTTATGAGGTTCTCTGGCCGATACTTTTTATTGCCGGGTCCACCTTTTTTGTCCTTGCAGTAATTTTGCCTCAAGCAGTTTATCCGCATTGTCCGCTTTTTTATAACAAACAGACAATTCATTATCATTCCACTTGTGATACTTCTATTAGCAATGGGTATGATTTTCTTTTTTGTACAGAGCTCAGTTCTAGCACCATTCATATATACTCTTTTTTAGAAATATGAACGTTTACAAATAAATCTAAAAAAACTTTTCTGAAATTAAAATTTTATCACTTTATCTGCTTCTGTCATACATTCCATTATCTCAAGAGCATTTGAAGTAACACCGACCTGCACCTGATCTCTTATCTTAAAATAATCAAGGCATGTTCCGCAGATTAATATATCAAAGCCTTCTTCTTCAAGGCTCTGAAGCCGTTCAAGCACATATGATTTTTTTATTGCCAGCTTTACGCCATTGCTGATCAGTATGATCGAACTTTTTCTCTTTTTAAGTTCTGCGATCGCATTTAAAAAACCATTTGAAAGGACTTTACCCAGTTCCCGGTTTGTCCCGATAAAATCAGACTCAAATAAATATACGATCTTTTCTTTGGACACGCCCTTCTTTGCCGGTTCAGACTTTTTCTTTTCCGGCAACGGGTTCGTCATTATTTCCACTTGAAAAACTTTTTTTTCTTTTTTGTGTGCCTTTACTTTATATCCTCCTTTTTCAGCCATCCGCATCACATTATCTCTGGCCGCCTCATTGTCAACAAAAACGACAACTCCTGCACCGCCGGCTTCCGAAAGCGCTTTTTTTGCCATGACCACCGGCTGAGGACAGGATTTTCCCTGTGCATTAACTTCAATTTTTTTCATATCGATCTTTCCATTAGGTGAAAGTTTTGCGCCGCAATCTATATCCTTACTATAAACCTGCAAATTTTGATATTTGTTTTCTTATATACTATAATTGATAAGTTCTTTCGACAAATATAATTATACAAATATTTTTTAAACGAAAACAGCTGACAAAACACCTTTGTCATGAAAGCAGACAATAAAATCATGATCTTTGAGCAGCTAAAAGTGGGGCATGACAACTTTGCCTACCTGATCGCAGATGAAAGATCCGATGAAGCAGCGCTTATTGACCCTGCTTTTGAACCGAAAAAAATATTGCGTTCTATAAAAATGGATCATCGACAAAATCTGTGTGGGTAAACATATAGATATTAGTACCTAAACTGAGCGATTGTCACCCAGCCAAAAAAAATGCCGGGGGTTTTCC
>CAYLYF010000133.1:0-9582 GCA_964387595.1 uncultured Thermodesulfobacteriota bacterium
TCTTTCCATAGCCTGTTCATTGGATCAAGCTTGTGCAGAACATGTACCAGCTTATGCAATATACCCATGGGGAACGCGCCCGAACCTGTGGCAGGATCAAGAATTTTGCAGGTATCAATGGCATTGATGAGAACCACTGTTTCCTTTTCATCAAAAAGATGCTCTTTTTCATTGTACCCGATCAGAAAATCCAGACCGGTTTCGGCATCCTCCGGTTTCATTCCGGCTTCTGCTTCCAGCTTCTGCTTGAGATATGCCTTAAGTGATTCATCAACCATGTAATTGACGATTTCACGGGGGGTATAAAAGCTGCCGGTTTGTTTCCTGGCAGTGGTTTTGGTTTCGGGATTGTAGCTGGCCAGAAGATTTTCAAATACCCGGCCCAGAAGTTCCGGATCAAGGGCAATGTCTTCTTCAATAGGCGTATTTTCAGTAACCGTAAATTTGTAGGATTTAAGTATATTAATAAGCCCGCTGACAGGTACATCTTTCTGCTTTTTATTGCCAAGCACGTCGCTCAAATCCGTATGCTCTTCTGTACCGAAAAAGATATAGTCGGGAACGCAAAGCATATTATCCTTACGATCAGAAAAACCGTCTTCATAGATAATGATATCCCCGCCTTTTTTTCCTTTTCGCACCGGATCAGGAGAATCCAGACATTCAAAAAGTCCGCCGTTCATAAAGGGAACAACATTTTCCACCAGCTTAAGAAAGGTTTCCGGATTTTTAAAATAACGCTCATACCGCATGAGGCTGGTCACATTCATCTGCTGGCCTTCTTTGCGGAATTCCCGCTTGCCCGCAGTCTGGTTGAGTGTGGCAAAAAAGAGATTTTGAAGAATGGCCCGGTAATATTTACTCATTGGGGCGGCGTCAGCTGCGACGGCACAGCTCTTTTTCCTGTTTGGCTCAAAATTATCAAGCAGATGTTCTTTGATGTATTTTTCATCAAACAGTTCGTCGGGTATCAGATTTTTTTCCTTGATAAACCAGATAAAAAGAATGCGGGTAAGCAGACGGATAAGATTTTTGGCATTGTGTTCCCGGACTTTCTCATCCTGCTGAAAAAGACCTTTTTTATCGGCTTCCAGCGCTGCACCGGGAAAAACGACTTCCCGCATCGCCCAGAAATACCAGTTGGAAAGATCGCGGTAAAAACGTTTATTGAGTTCCTTTGTATCCAGCGTTTTCTGCCAAGCATTATGCAGCTCTACAAAATTGGTAAACTTGTGAATACGCCGGAGTTCTTCGACAGACAGGTCAAACAGAATTTCAATATGTGCCCGGTGAGGTTTCTCAATGGAAATGTCCTTGATAACCGTTACTTTTTTCAAAACATCTTTAGAGTCATCTTTTTTGTTCAAGCGGCGGTTAATAACAGAGATCGTAATGTTTTTACCATGCTTGAACACAAGCATCACCGGCATGGGAAAAACCCTGTTTATTTCCCGGGTGAGCCGGGCCAGTGAAGACCGGGTATATTCGGATTTTTCAAGCTCGATGGCAAAAAAGAGATAGGTTTCAATGACAGTCTGGTCAACCTGTTTAGTATCAAACAGAGAGGACTGTGACGACAGATCTTCTTTTGAAAGCTGAAATAACAGATCAATGGATTTCCACTCTGAAACAAAGGCTTTTTTTTCGTCAAAACGGCTGTCGGCATCAAGAAAAGAATCCCTGAAACACTCAAATGTTTTTTGACTAAATGGACTTTGACGATCGGTTTTATAACCCAGAGTTTTAAACAGGTTCAGTGCGTTTTCGGTTAGATTTCCGGATAAAAAACGCTTTAAAGAATTTTGAATCTCTATTTTAAGATCTATGCTCATTGATGTTCTCTTTTTTTATTTCGGCCACGACAGAGCGTGGCCCTCCAAAGGATACATTAATTGTTTTTGGAGGGACGTGCTTTGTCACGTCCGTTCCCTAATCCGGCCATGACAAAGCATGGCCCTCCATAACATTTACATTACCGGCCACGACGGAGCGTGGCCCTCCAAAGGACGCATTAATTGTTTTTTGAGGGACGCGTTTCATCGCGTCCGTTCCCTAATCCGGCCATGACAGAGCATGGCCCTCCATCAACACCATTCCAATACGTTTAATTCTCCCTGCCAGGGCCAATCTTCAGTTTTTAAACAAAGGCCTGCTCTCACAGGGTTTTCACAGACATATTGCCATTTTTCTTCATAACGGTCGCTGCTTCTGAGCTGCGTATCCCAGAACGACTTCTGCCATATCGGCTGCTCCGCCGGATTCGGCCATTCGCGGGAAACAAGGGTTTTCCAATACTGTATCCACTTGCCAGGAACGAAGGAATCTTCCGCTACCGGTGAGCAGAAGAAATGAATATGGTCAGGCATAATCACATACCTGCCTATCGACCAGGAATCAGCTAAATTCCATGCGTGCAATAAAAGATTTCGAACTGTCCCGGAGCACAATATCTTTTTTCTCTTGTCAGTGCAAACCGTAACATACACAATAACAGGCTTAGTACCGCTATTGTGCACAGAATAATGAACAGGCGTTTTTCGTTTCGATAAATTTTTAATCATATCCGGTCACGATGAAACTTTTTCGGCCACGACAGAGCGTGGCCCTCCGAAGGGTACATTAATTGTTTTTGGAGGGATGCGTTTCATCGCGTCCATTCCCTATTCCGGCCACGACGGAGCGTGGCCCTCCTTTATTTTATTTCGAGCAACAGCTTTTCAATCTCTTTTGGGTCCGGAAGCTGCCCTTTCAGCTCAGCCGGCAGGCGCTTCACAATCCGGTACGCGGCTACGCCGATGGGTTTGTTGCTTTCCCTCAGAGCATATTCAACTATAGTTTTTTCTTTTGTCCGGCACAAAATCATGCCAATAGAGGGGCCTTCGTTTTCCATTCGCACAAGATCATCAAGCGCAGCAAGGTAGAACTGCATCTTGCCGACATGTTCAGGCATAAACTTGCCTATCTTCAAATCAATGGCAAGCATGCACTTAAGCCCCCGGTGGTACAGCAGCAGATCTATAAAATATTCATTTCCCTCAATTTCCAGGCGGTACTGACTGCCCATGAAGGCGAACATGCCTCCCAGTTCACGCAGAAATTTTTCAATTTTAGAAATCAGCGCAAGCTCCAGCTCCCGTTCGGAATGCTCCTGCCCAAGCTCAAGAAAATCAAACAGGTATTCATCTTTTACAGCAAGCTTTGCCTGGTTTTTTATTTTTTCCGGCAGGGTTTTGTCAAAATTGGTCTGATTCAGAAGGGTGTTTTCATAAGTCAGAGTTTCAATCTTTAAAGCGAGCACGTTTTTCGTCCAGCCGAATTTACGGGTCATACGGATATAAAATTCGCGCTGCAGCATGTCACGACAGCGCTCCAAAATAATGATATTGTGACTCCAGGCAATTTCTCGCACCAGTGGTGCGAGTTTTTTACAAGAAGCATAAGTTTCATAAAAATTTTTCATTCTCCACAAGCTGGAGGCAGAAAAGCCGCTGATACCGGGAAATTCGTTTTGCAAATCTCCGGAAAGCTGCTCAACCACTGCCTTGCCCCAGGTTTTCCCTTGCTGCCGATCCGTTATCATTCGACCGATGTCCCAATAAAGAGCAAGAAGCTCCTTATTAACCGCCCGCAAGGCATCATACTGTGCCGTATGAATACGGTTTTTGATTTCACTTAAAAGCGTCTGATATTCGGCTGCTGGTACTTTTTTCAATGGCATGTAAGCCTCGGGAATATTTAATTTAACCGCTCTTTATTGACAGTCGCAGTAATTTGTTTATTTTATCACCAGCCAGGTTACAAGCTCAAAATTGTTCATGCCGTGTACCTGTTTTGATTTGGGTACAAGCAGTGCGCTTCGGTTTGTAAGCAATTTACGAGCTGCGCGTTTTTTAAACACCCGGCTTATTTCTTCAACTGCTTGAGCAATCAAATCCGAATACTGGCTCATGTCTTCGCCCTGCTGTGTTTCATTGTTAAAAAGCTCACAAAGGTCTTCAAAAGGCTCTGTCCGTCCCTGGCACATGAGACGGTAAATTTCCAAAACCTGTTTGGCATTCGTATAATTGAAACGCACCGTACCGTCATTCCGGATATACACGAGGAAATAAGGCTGCAGCGGGTTCACTTCTTCATTCCCAACGGTATCCCCCTTTTGTTTCAGACAAAAAACCGCTCCGGGTTTTATAATTTCCCGTTCAGACGGAGAAAATTTATTAATATCCAGAAACTGTGTATGATCGCCGGAAGGAGAAGGAACCACCGAATACAGGCCGAAAGGTGCGTCTTCAAGTTTCTTTCGGTTGTTTTCTAAAAAGTTTAAAAGCTCAATACGAAAATCATCAAGAGTGAAATCGGTAAGGGACACGTTTTCTTCTATATCTTCAAGGTCTAGAACCTCATCCCGCAGCTTCTTTAACTGCTTGTTACGATACTTCAGGTCTTCTTCTATGAGTTCTTCAATCTGATCGGTTGCAAGAATATTATCATCTGCTGTTGCAGTGACATCCACCAGAGCCATGCGTGCTTCGACCCGCTCTTTTAAGTTTATGTAATTATCAAGATCACGGGTAGGCCAAAAGTTTATAAGCTGGATTTTTTTATTAACACTTCCCAAACGGTCAATACGGCCGAACCGCTGAATAATACGCACGGGGTTCCAGTGAATATCATAGTTGATAAGACAGTCGCAATCCTGAAGATTTTGACCTTCACTGATACAGTCCGTAGCAATCAGCAAATCAATTTCACCTTCCTGAGACATTGATTTCATTTTTGACCTGTTCTTTGAGACCGGCGAAAAATGGGTAAGAATTGCTGAATAATCGTTTTTGCCGAAGGTTGTGTGAGTGACACTACCGGCGACAAGCGCAGCATGTACACCCAATTCATTTTTTGCCCAGTCTCTCAGACAGGCATAGAGATATTGAGCAGTATCAGCATAAGCTGTGAAAATAACTATTTTTTTATTCCCGTCGTTTATGGGTTTCTTTACTTTTTCTAAAATAAGCTGCTTTAAGTCTTTTAGTTTTGAATCCCTCTCAGGTGTTACTGCGACCGCATTGTTATATAAATCAGAAAGTGCCTCTTTGTCCTTTTGTAAATCGGCCAGCCAGTCTTCCAGCCTAAGATCTACCAAATCGAACCTCAGTTTTTTACCTACCTGCCACTGTTCCAGATCATCACTGTCTTCCTCAAGTTCGTCTTCGTCAGGCTCCAAAAGCACCAGATCTTCTTCCTGTGACCTGTTTTTTGTCTCTATAAAACGCTTAATTTTATCCTCAAGAACTTCAATTTTCTTTATGGTCCTGTCCATGGAGATTTCAAAGGACTCGATAGAACTTTCCAGCCGTTTCAGATAGTTTACTTTCATCATGCCGATGAGAAAATGTTCACGGTCACTTTGCTTAAATGACAACACCTCCTTGCCCGCCTTTTCTTCATACTTAGCCTTAAACTCCTCTTTTACGTAAGCAGAGGGATTAAAGACTGTGAGCTTGTATTCAAGAATTCTTTTATTAAGCGCATCATAAGTAAAAAATCGATCTTTCGTGTCTATGCCCGGATAAATGGATTTCGGCTTTAACCTGCGGGGAAATTGACCAATAGCAGCAATATTGTAAAAACTTTTAATATGTTTACGTGAACGGGCAATGGTCAATTCATCCAGGAGTTTAAAAAAAGAGGAGTCAAGACGTTCAATAAGCTTTTTAACAGAACGCTGCGGGTTGCGCTTCGGATCGGCCCAAAGTGTAAAATTTGTCTGAGCATTTTTCAGAGTCTGAGAAATATCCTTAATATTCGAACTTTCAAAAAGAGCTTCATTTTTGCCTTCTGTCAGCAAGGCAATTTGATTTCTAAGATCACGCAGATTGTTATTTACCGGTGTAGCTGAAAGCATGAGCACTTTTGTCTGTACACCCGATTTGATTATCTTTTCCATCAGCCACTTAGCACGGTTCATCCGGACAGTTCCGTCATCCCTTGTTTTATCCAGAGGATTGCCCCGAAAATTATGTGATTCGTCAATCACAACCAGATCATAAGCACCCCAGTTGAAATTTTCCAGGTCTATACCATTAGCATCGGATCGGCCTGACAGCCTTCCCATGTCTGTATGGTAAAGAACCGTGTAGCTGAATTTATCTTTGATAAATGGATTCAGTATATTGTTTTGACTCGCCTGATAAATTGTCCAGTTTCCTGAAAGTTTTTTGGGACACAGCACCAGCACACGGCAATTGAGCAGTTCAAAGTAACGGATAATGGCAAGGGCTTCAAACGTTTTACCCAGACCGACACTGTCTGCAATAATGCAGCCGTTGTGCTTGAGGATCTTGTTAACTGCTCCCTTGACACCGTCTTTCTGAAAATCATAAAGCATGTTCCAAATTTCACTCTCAAAAAAACCTGTGCGTTCCGTCAGCAGGCCGCCTTTCTGCTGTTCATCAAGATAATTCTCAAAAATATGAAATAGAGTTTTGAAATAAATAAACTCCGGTTCATTTTCGATATAAAGCTGCTGCAGATATTGTAGCACCTGATCTTTAACATCTTCAACAAGACCGGTATCATCATTCCATAATTCATCAAACCATTGCCGCAAATCATTTCTATCACGATCACTGTCGACAATCATATTGAGTTCAATATTAGAATTTCCACCAAGCCCAAGTCCATTTACCGTAAAATTTGAACTGCCGATAATCGCCTTTTCAATACCGCTCTGTTGCCGTATATGATACATCTTACCGTGAAGAAAGTTTGGTTTTACCATAGACTTAATATCAACCTTCTGCCGTAACCACTCAGCGCATTCCTTCGCAACAGCCTTCTGGGTAAGCCTGCTTTCAAGCGGGATAACTATTTTATCATCTTCTATCTTAAAATCTCTTTTATTGCTTTTTGAGGGGTCGATGGATTTGATAAAGGCCGGCTCACCAAATAAAAACCTGAGATGTTTAATCCGGTTGAACTGGTCCTTTAAATGAGCATAAGCGTAGATGGTAAAATATGCAGAAACAACCGACAGACTGGACTCATGAGACACATTGTCTGCAAGAAACTGCCCTATCGAACCCCGGTTGTGGTTATCCCGGATGGATGAAATGTTTATTTTAGTAGGGTTATTAGGCATAGGATCTATGAATGATGAACCGCTTAATAAAAAAGCAATTATATCGAACGGCCCATGATTTAAAATTTAGTAAGAATTATATAAAAACTTATTAGATAAGCTGTTTTTTTGCAAGCACTATATGTATGACGTAATTCGATTGTCAGAAAGAATATCACATCCGTCATCCAACTTTTGTCTTTTTTTATAATAATATAACAATAGAAATTGTCATAAAAGGTCAAAAAACATATGACAACCTATATTTTTTTAATCTATTTAGAAAAAGGGAAATAAAGGGTTCTTAGACTACCTAACACAAAAAAACTACTCAAAAAAACTTAAGGCTCCGGTAGTATAAAGCAGAACAATCAGAAGCGCAACCGGGGTGACATACTGGATCAGTACATGCCAGATATCATAGAAATGAAAGGCGTTTTCCACCTTTTTTATCTCCGCCTCTTTCTCACCATGGGTCAATACCCATCCGGCAAAGATCGCAATGAAAAATCCGCCGATGGGAAGCATAAAGTTTGAGGCCAGGCTGTCAAGCATATCAAATATATTCTTCCCGCCCCAGGCTGTAAATCCGCTCCAGACATTGAAAGAAAGGGCAGAAGGAACCCCGGCCAGAAAGATCACAAACCCAAGAACATAGTCTGCTTTTTTCCGTGTCCAGCCGAATTCATCCATAACAAAGGATACCACCACCTCCAATAGAGAAATGGCAGAGGTAATGGCTGCAAAGGCCACCAGTACAAAAAAAGTAATGCCGACGATCTGTCCGCCCGGCATACTGGCAAAGACCTCGGGCAACGTTATAAAGAAGAGTCCGGGACCCGCCTGGGGATCCATATTATAGGTAAAGACAATGGGAAAGATCATCAATCCGGCAATAATAGCGCAAAAAGTATCCAGAAAAGCGATCTCAAGGGATGAAACAGAGATATTGGTATCTTTATCAAGATAGCTGCCGTAAGTCAGCATCGCCCCCATGCCCAGACTTAATGAAAAGAATGCGCTTCCCAGAGCCTCCAGAACCCCTTCGCGGGTCAGCTTTGAAAAGTCCGGCTTTAACAGAAAGCTGATCCCTTTTTCCGCACCCGGAGAAAAAAGAGAATTGACCATCAGGATAAGCAGCAGGATGATAAAAGCAGGCATAAGGATCTTACTCCATTTTTCTATGCCGGAGCTGATACCGCCTCTAACAATAAAAATGGTAAAGCCCATAAAGAGTCCGTGCCAGAAGACCATTTCAGCGGGACTGGCAAGAAAGCTCTCAAAGCGGGTGCCAGCTGCACCGGTCTCAAAAGCACAGGTCAAAGAAGACACGATATATTTTAATATCCATCCCCCCACCACACAGTAGTAGGAAAGAATAATAAAACCGGTTAACACCCCAAGCCAACCCACCAGCGGCCAGAACTTGTTATTGCGTAATGCCCTGAACGCGCCCACCGGATTTTTCTGGGTGCTTCTGCCGATAATAAATTCAGCGATCAGCACCGGTATCCCCATGGCAATCACCGCAACCAGATAAACGAGGACAAAAGCGCCGCCGCCAAACTCCCCGGCCTTATAGGGAAAGCGCCACATATTGCCGAGACCCACAGCAGAACCGGTGGCTGCCAGCACAAATCCGAATTTGGATGCCCAGTGTTCTCTTTTCTGATTTTTTTTAAGGATCATTTGTCCTGTTTTTAAAATAATGAGTCCGTCATAAATGTTAAGTTTATATTTTTAAAAGGATTTGGGATTATGTCAAGAAAACAATTATTAGAGCTTTAATGACTTCATTAATTACTAATCGGTTTTTTTAGCCTGTATTTTTAATCTGTTTTATTTTTGCAACTATAAAAGAGTTATGGTAAATTTTCATAAACAAGGGTATACCCCGTCTGTAAATCAGCTAGCGGGTAAGGGACAAAAAATGAAAAAGAAAAATAAAATATTCTCGGTCGAAGAAGTCCTCTCCTCAGTGCTTCATCAGTCCGGACTGACAGATAAAAGTGAATACCTTAAAATATACAAAATCTGGTCTGCTGTTGTAGGAGAAAAAATTGCGGAAAATACCTGCCTTGAAAGTGCAAAAAGGGGCACGTTGTTTGTAAATGTCTCAAATCCGGCATGGATGCAGGAACTCCATTTTCTAAAAAGCATGATCATTGAAAAACTTGAAAAAAAACTGGGGGAAGGAACAATCAGGGATATTCATTTTAAGGCTGGACGTGTTCCCTCTCCGGGGGGTAAAAAGATGGACTTTTCTGATGTCTCTCTTGATGATGATGAGATAAAGAAAATGGAAAAAGAATCATCCGGCATAAGCGATCCGGAAGTCAGGGAAGCCTTTCAGCATCTGATGGAAACACACTTCAAAAGTAGAAAAGAAGAATAATGACTTTTTTTGTATAACTAGTACCTAAACTGAGCGATTGTCACCCAGCCAAAAAAAATGCCGGGGGTTTTCC
>CAYLYF010000134.1:0-9446 GCA_964387595.1 uncultured Thermodesulfobacteriota bacterium
GTAATATGGGATCATTTTCGGAGAAAACAAAGTCAAAGAAATGGCACGTTATGTAGCGTGTTTAATTATGTTGTGAATATTTTATTCATTTAATTCAGAAAGAGGCTTTTATAAAGCCTCCTTTTAACTTCATTTTATTCCAGTTTTATTTCTTTAATTCTGCCTTAAATCCTCATTTAATTAAAGCTTTATTCCGCTGGAAATATTTTCTAGAGTCGTTTCTATCTAACCATCAAAGGAGAAAACGATGCAATCATTGCCTCTTTAACGTATTGCGCTTTTTTGCCTGGTAATGGCGCTGCAAGGCGAAGTTTCGATTTTCTGTCATCAATAGTGACAAAATAGCACCTTTATGGTTTTTACCAATAATAGTATCAGCTTCCCAGTCACCAATACGTTCACGATTATTGGCCTCAACAGGACGTTCGTCAATATCTACACGATTGGGAATACCTGAGCGATTGTGAGCTGATCCGCAACGCTTTCGGTATATTTTGCCCTGGTGATGCAAATGCTTATAAAGTTCACCACCATTGGCTTTGTCGGTCAATACGAACTGATGATTAGCCTGTTTATGTCTATAACCTCCAAAAATAGTTTGGTAGCTCTTTTCAAAATACACCTAAGTCTTTTTTTTCTCAAAGGTGTTTTAGTACCAGCTACCTACAGAGGTTATGCACTTATTATACGAATTCAGGATTTGTCATCCCCCAGAATTTAAGTGTTATCTTTATGAGGAATATATCGGTACATTAGCCCGTATATTTAGTCATGACAATGCACTAGTTCTGAAGAACTGGTGAATCGCAGCAAAAACCTTTTCCAAAAGTAAAGATCCGACTATTGATAAGCAGAATATGTATAAAAATGCCGATGGGGTTACCTAAAAATAATAAGGGGCTACACCGTTAAGCGTAACCCCTTGATATTAATGGTTTCAAGAGACAGAATCGATCTGCCGACACGAAGATTTTCAGTCACCCCCTAGATGAATAGTTATCTTCGCATAACCGCATGTCTTTAATGTGATAACAGGTGTCCCATGGGACAACTTCAAATCGCCAGATTTTACTTGGTCTGATGGTAGCATTTTCTGTTGTTATTGTCCTTATTTTGTTTTCCTAGGTACCGACCTTTAAAGGTCATCATAGTGAATCTTTTAGCTTGAGAACGCATAGCATAATTAAAAGCAAGGTACGATGACATCCTTTACGTAGTTAAGTTGATGCGTCATTCGTAAATAAATCATTATAGACAAAGAAAGTTCGCGAATTTAGCCATCCCTACCGTAACCATTTCAAAATTGAGGCGCTGTCGCTGGCAACAGCGTAGAGTCTATGCCTTCACAGAGGGCATTATCCACAGTCAAATTACCTTGACCATCAATCGTTATGGTCCAGATGGTGTCATAATCGTCAGCCGGCCAACCATTGTTATCCAAATCTTCAGTCGGAATCTGCAGGAGGGTGCTGTCACCTCCATAGCTGGAAAGAAGAGCATTGATAAACGGTCTAATGCGACCCGACTCCCACCCCAGCAGGATGGTTAGATTAGAGAGCATGCCGCCGGTAAAGAAATAATCACTGGCGAGTTCGGCTACGTTAGGGTCCGTAATGTTGAAACTTGAGGCCAGCGAATAAGGCAGATGGTTGGCAATCGCATAGGGCAACACCGTCAACGATGGCCGAACATATGAAACATTTATTTTACCTACCGGGGCCCGAAACCACTGTGCTGGATCTATTGAATAGACCATATCTGGATTTATTACGCCGCTTAAGGTGTTGGCAAGTTCCAGCGCGCGCCACTGACCTGCAGCGACAAAATTGCCGTTTTCGAATTTAAAATTTTCATTTGGATGTGCTTCGGCGTGGCGGACGATATATATCGTTTGGTTTTTGTTAATGGTCGATGGGATCGTGACGCCATCGACCCCTTCACTACGAGATGTGTAGAAATAAGACTGCTGCGAGTTAGTGCATTCAGCACTTGCTACCGCTGAGGGGAGCACAGGGTAGGTGTCAGGCGGTGTCAGATTGCTGTAGTAATGAACCAGACTGGCATTTCCCTGCGTCGATAAGGAGATAGCATAGACATGATTCGCCCCCAGATAGGTCGCCGGAAGATCAAGGTTATAACCTTGATCTTCATTGAGGGTTGATAGTAAGGCATCGATGGTCTCCCAAGGAGCAGAAAAGACGTAATATCCCGGGGTTTCTTTTTCGATGATAGCAGAGACTAATACATCGTTGACACCACCAGTGTTGTTAAAGTCCAGTCCGCTGCAATTATCGTTGTATCCATGTCTTGGCTTAGCGACTCCGTTTGGCAGTGACTCTTCAGAAGGATATGAAACATTGAGCGGGTAGCTATTGGCGGTATAGTTGGTCCCATTATCATCAATGAGGAGAGTGTTCTGGTTGAGAAGTGCAAACTGTTGAATGTAGCCAATGGACACCATATCCGGATATTTGTTTTCGGTCTGCAGATGGGTCATCGGTGAGAGGGTGTAAATGGCGTTGACATTTTTTTCACCAAGAACCTGCTGCTTAAGAAATGTTGCCATCTGGAGTGAGCGCTGAAGCCCCTGGCCAGTGAGATTTGCCGTGTCGGTGTCGATATCTCCGGGGTCATTGTAGGCCAAATCTGGACTAGTTACAAAGATCAGGTTGATATCCTCAGCGTTTAAAGGTGTGTTTAGATTGTCGCAGTCACCACAGCCAGAAAGAATTAAGGTCGTTGCAAAAAGAACGGCCTTAGTAAAATTGAAAATATTCATGCTTCCCATCCTTTAAAATGTTATTGGTTTTCTATTTCCACATAAATTATAGTAGTTACTATAGGTTTGTTGATATATTAATATGATTGAAATCAACCCGGAACTCAAGTTATATCTAGTTACACCACTGGAAACAGCGTCTGCATATGTGCCTTCATGGCTGGACTCAACTGCTTGTACAGCCGGGCATTGTAAGATGCATTGTACGGAATCCCCTGGGATGTTAGATCAGGATATTTGATGGATGGGTCGGGAACCCCACCGCTCCCATCGAGTTGGTCACCACTTTGGTCCCTTGACGGATCCATAGTTGGCAAGGGATTCCCATTAATTGTCTCGTAGTTAGCAAAACCCACGTTTAAACCGGTATGAACTATCTGTTGGGCGGCAATCGCATTCCTTCTGGATTTTTCTGCTGGCGTCCCCTCTGCAAAGGCCGGATCAACGTTCACCGCCTCAATTGAAACCGTGTAATCGCTGTTGAGGAAAATTTCGAAGGTGCGGAACTGTTGCGGGAAATCACGCAAAGAGGAGGTTTCAACCTGCCAGAAACCTTTTTCAGGCTCAGCGTCCGGATCTGGTGATACAAAAGCCTTGACATGATTGACATGACGATGTCCGGCAATCCACATTAACAGGTTGGTGGTGCTTTGAAGTTTATTGACAAGTCCGGTCAGGTCCACAGCGTTGGTCATCGTGGCTGATTCATCGGCATCGGCACCTCTCCACCATTCCAACTCAGTGCCTATATTGGCAACCGCAATGGGGATATGGGCGGCGATGATCATCAGCTGATTGGCTGCCTGGCCATCATCAAGTTCGGCTTGCAGCCAGGCCCAGCGAGTATCATCAAGAAATCCGTGGCCGTGGATATCGACTGAATCGTCGTCTTCCCGCTGGGTATTGTCCAGCACGATAATCTTGAGCGGCACATCGGTCTTGGGCTCAAAGCTGTAACAGGCAAAGCCGGCTCTTTCATCATCCGGTACCAAATGAAAATTCGAGTTGGATGAAACCAGGTTGAACCCATGACCCACCGGGCTGGTCGTTGTTTTGAGGAATTCTTGGATAAATTCTGCTCTGCGCAGGAATTTGCGGTCGGTATCAGCTGTAACTTTTGGCGGGGTACTGTAATTCCCTACTGGTCCTGAGTTGATAATGGTGCCGTCAGGGGTTGAGCCGTCGATGACTCCTTGATAAAACTGCGGTAAGCTTGAATCCGTCAAATCATTTTTATCGAACAGGGCCGGGAATTTGCCAGCCGGAGTGAGCAATTCGCTCGGCACCGACCAGACCGTATCGCTGATGTATGAATCCTCAAGGCCGGATTCATAGACAGGAAAGGAACCGATCATGAAATGGTCATGATTCCCCAGGGTCTGATAGAACGGTATCGATTTGTCGAGCCCCGCTGCCTTGAACGGCTTCTGATAGTCAACGGTATCTGCGCCGAGGTGAGCACCGGAACTGGGGGTAATGACCTTGCCGTCAATGATGTCAAGGTACCACCTCAGTTCGTTATACATGCCCGAATTGCACACATCTCCTAAAGAGATAAAAAAATCAAAGGGATTTTCTTTATGCAGGGCGTTTGCAGTCTGAATGGCCGCATCAAAAACATGAGGGGTATAGGGCATGACCCCCGAGTAGATAGATGTGTTTGTTCCGGAAAACCCCGGATTCGATTGCTGAAGGAAAATCAGTTGGTTGGGTGCTTCCTTGTCGGTGAGATGGACATCGGTCATGGCAAAGAAGTTCACCAGCTTTGTATTTGTTTCATTGGGTGGCGCTTCATAACCGGTGGGCATGATATCCATCCGCGAAACGATCATCAGGGGCTGCTCCAGATATTCCCACTGACCATATCCCCGCTGGTCATATTCCGAAACCTGGCTAAGCTCATCCCAGGTCAGAGCGTTTCCGCCATTGGGGCTTGTCGCCGGGTCAGCCGGGTCAGGCATCTTTCCAGAAGGGGGTGTTTCAGAAGGCTTGATATACGGAAAGGTAATCATCCTTTGGGTTGTCTTAACAACCGTTGAATCAATGGGGTATCTTGAGACACAGTAACCACAGCCGCTGCCACCCAACAACCATGGCGATAAAGAAACATATACAGCTGTTCCGGTGAACATTTTTATGAAATAACGCCGGGTGACACCATCGCCCTTTTCTACATCACAATACTGCCCTGAATTTTTGTTGAGCATGGTTATATCCTTTTTTTAAATTTATTGTTTAATAATTGTAATATTTTTAGAGATCAAATGAAAAAGCAATGTTGATCCCAAACCAGAGATTTTTATCTTTATCACCTAAATATCAGCAAGAATAATGCCACAGCCTTAGAAGAGTTGGTTCTCAAAATAAGATTAAGTTAATTCAATGGGTTGTGAAAACAATAAATGGGTGGAGATAATTTGGGAGAGCCGGGAGTCAGTAAATTATCTTGGCAAAGAAGATTATTATCTTGGCAAAGAAGATTATTATCTTGGCAAAGAAGATTATTGCCTGGATAAATTAGACAACATCAGCGTATTATTTTTGATGATGAGACTCCATTTTTCAGGAGGCTATAAAACCGCTACATTCAAGGAATATTAAATTATTTGGGGATTTGTACTGGTTTTTGAAGACTCTCTGCCAGAATTAACATAACTACAGAGACTGTCGAAAAAGTCCATTTCATAATACTAGGAACAAATATAGGGTATCAAACCTCAAGCCCCTGTTCAAGAACGTCGATCCTGGGACATTCTCAAAGGCCGTTTTTATAACCGCATTCACGCCCCGGGGTTTTTCGACAGTCTCTCTGGTATACTTAATAACTCAGGGGTGGATAAAAGTCAACATAGGCGATAAAGATCTTTGATTGTCACAATACTAAAAAAAGAATATATTATTTTTACTTAGATGGAAAGAAGATATCTTTGGTTTTTTTAATTACTGAGTATTTTTTAAAGAGGCTTTTGCCCGGTTAAGTAATTCTCCCCGCCTGCAAGGCAGGGATTCCGGTCATTAAGTTTGATGTTATGGATTGTATCGTTCGACCCCGCTTAAAATGCGGGGTTTTCGTGAAACACCCAGGCTAAAACCGGATTTTGTTCGTTTTAAAATACCGTTTAGATGACCCACTTTTTTAACATTTCAAAGACAATTTCACGCTTGACCGGTTTAGAAAGATAATCGTTCATCCCTGCTGCCAGGCATTTTTCTCTGTCGCCTTTCATCGCATGTGCAGTCATGGCAATTATAGGGATCTGGTTAAATCCTTTGTCCCTTAACATTCTTGAAGCATCAAACCCGCTCAACTCCGGCATCTGGATATCCATAAGTATAATATCGTAATTTTCCGGGTTTGCTGAAAATATGTCAACAGCCTCTTTTCCATTATTGGCAATATCAACGCTGTATCCCGCTTTTGTCAGCAGCTTGACAGCAAGTTTCACGTTAACGGGATTGTCTTCGGCCAGCAGAATGGAGGTTGACTGCTTCGCATCTTCCTGCAGAGAATACTGGGTTACCAGGCTGGATTCTTTCTCTGTTATTGCCCCCTTGTCAGTTGTTTGACTTAACAACCTCCCCATCATTTTTAGTAGTTTGATACGGTTGATAGGTTTCGGCAAGAACCCGTTAAAGCCTGCTTCGTGACACTCACTTGCACTGCCTTTTTCACCCGAAGAAGAAAAGGCAATCATGGGGACGCTGTTTCCTGCTGTTGAACGAATGTTCCTCGCCAGATGGTAGCCGTTCATTCCATGCATCATTATATCAAGGATGCAGATGTCGAAAGGGTCTCGGTTTAATTTGTCTTTGACTGCTTTTAACGCTTCTTCTCCGTTCGAAAATCCCACAACGGTCATTCCTGCAGACTCAAGGACATGGGACAAAATCTCAAGATTTGTGCTGTTATCATCTACAATCAGGCCCTTTTTGCCGGAAAGCGATAGCGGTGTAAATCGTCTTGCCTGTTTCTTCTCAGGCTGTTTAAACAAGGCGCTAAAATGGAAGATACTGCCCTGTCCCTCACTGCTTTCAGCCCAGATATCCCCTCCCATAAGTTCGGCTATCTTTTTACAAATAGACAGCCCAAGCCCAGTCCCTCCGTACTCTCTTGTTGTAGATTCGTCGGCCTGATGAAATGCTTCAAAAATTGAATCAAACTTATCCTGCGGAATTCCAATACCTGTATCCCTGATTTGAGTATGGACGTTGATCTGCCCGTTTTGTTTCTCTTCAGCTTCAATGAAAAGTTCTATTTCGCCGGTATGGGTAAATTTTGCAGCATTGCCCATCAGATTTGTTAAAATCTGTTTGAAACGATACGGATCGCCTTTGACCCGCGCGGGCAGATTGTCGCCAATCCTGCATAGGATTTCCACATTTTTTTTCGTTTTGGGCCGGACGAGTTCACAGATGTCAAATGCCAATATTTCTAAATCAAAATCAATCTCTTCCATATCAATTTTCCCGGCTTCAATTTTGGAAAAATCAAGAATATCGTTTATCAGTGACAGCAGGGACTCACCGCTGCGTTTGGATGTAATGGCATAATCCTTTTGTTCTTCATCAAGGCTGGTATCAATAAGCATATCCAGAAAACCGATCACGCCATTCAGGGGCGTACGTATTTCATGACTCATGTTGGCCAAAAAGTTGCTTTTTGCCTGGTCCGCCTGCTCCGCAGCTTCTTTTGCGGTATTTAACTCATCAGCGGCTTTTTTGCGATCGGTAATGTCAGTGCAGATGCCAAGCAGCCCGAATACCTCGCCCTTTTCGTCATGAAGGGGTACTTTGCTGGTAAGAACTGTCCCGGCTATGCCTTCAGACGTATGGAATGATTCTTCCAGATCAATAATTGCCTTACCCGAGCGTAATATTTTTTCGTCCCATTCCCTGTATGATTCAGCATGGTCATTCTTGCGGTCAAATTCATAATCAGTCCTTCCTATAACGTTCTGCGGTGTAACCATGCCGGTAACGTCAGCGAAACGCTGGTTACATCCCAGATAGACCAGCTGAAGATTTTTCCAAAAAATTTGGTTTGGGATGTTATTGATGATAATCTCTAAAAGTTTATTGGCGTTTTGCATTGCTTTTTCTTTCTGTTTTCGTTCTTCAATTTCCTTCTTCAGTTGTTCGTTTGTTGCCTGCAGTTCGTCAGTACGTTCTTTTACCCGTTTTTCTAGCCCGGCATGGTCTTCTCTTAGAAGTTTTTCTGTCTGTTTAATCTCAGTGATATCTCTGGCGACAGCGTAAGTTATTCCTTCTTTGGCAACAGGCATGGAAGTCCATGCCAGCCATTTGTATGACCCCTCTTTACAGCGATAACGATTCTCAAAGTAGGTAACCGGGCTCCCGTGTGATAACTGGTCGAGAGCGCTCATGGTTAAATCTACATCGTCAGGGTGAACAAAATGGATGAAAGGATGCTCATAAAGCTCTTTTTTTGAATAGCGCAGTATTTTTTCGAAGGAATCATTTACAAGCTTAAAATATCCGTTCGTATCCGCGATGCATAGCATGTCGAGAGAAAGGTTGAAAAATCTATCAAGCTCATTTTCACTTTTCTTATGTATGGTTTCTGAAAATTCCAGTTCCAGGATCCTTTGTTCCAATTCTTCATAGGTCGGTTTTTTTGCCATTTATAAAACTCCAGTTATCTAAAAATGGGTTGATGCATATTCTCACAATTAAGTTCAGGCTTTCACATATTATTCAATTTTAGCTGCTTCCTTTTTTATAAAAGCGGCTGTTGGTGATGATAGCAGGTATAAAATGAAGGAACTGTGCTCCGGCATTTTTTCTTTGTAAGCGATGACAGTGTTGCTGCACAGATTTGAAAAATGTGCAGACATTATGACAGACTCCAGTAATTTTGTTTCCCGGGGCCCGAAAAAATCTATTACTTTTTTGCGTTCTAAAGATGAAACCTTTCCCTTTGTTTCTGTCCAGTGTCTTGCATATAACAGGACGGCGGCTTCATCCTTTGGAAAGGTCCCCAGGTTCCCTTCAAGTAGTCTTTTGACTTCGCTTATTTTAACCCCGTTCTCAATGGCTATTCGGGTATGTAGAAAAGAAAAGTGGGCGCAGTTGTTGATGCCGGTGATGGCAAGGATAAGTTTTTCCCTGAAATCAGGCAGGAGCTTATTTGCGGGATGGACAAATTTTAAGGAGACAGATCTCAGCAGCTGTTTAAAAATGAGTAAAAAAAACTCGCTTGTTGAGTTAAAGCAGGGCAGTGCTATGGTTTCCATAAAGATTTATTAATAGAAAGTTTTGATTTTTAGTCCTGCTCTGTCAGGCCACAGAAATTGAACCTGTTCTCACGCAGGACTGTTTTTCCTTTTGTAAAGTTAGCGGCCTGTTTTTCAAGCAAAGATCTCTTTATACCATGCATGCTTATTCGGTCATAATCTTTTGTTACTGTAGTAAAAAGTGATGTTATTTCATGTTCAGGGCTGTTTTTAAGTGCATATAGCGCCAGTGCGCATCTTTGCCCCCGTTCCAGGAAAGTAGGATCTTTTTTTTATGGCGGCTAGCGGGTTTGAATATTGTTTTTGAAAAGGAATCCGGGTTTGATAAGAGAAATAAGGGAGGGCAGTACAAACAGAGCACTTATCATGTTTGCCATCATGATGATGCCGAGCATAACGCCAAGAATTGCCTG
>CAYLYF010000135.1:0-9369 GCA_964387595.1 uncultured Thermodesulfobacteriota bacterium
CGGTGGATTTTGGCCTTTTATTATGCTTGACAATCCTTTTTTTTATAATAATATACTTAAAAATGCTTTCTTAAAGTTGATTTTGTTTACTAGGAGAAGAAAATGGAAATAAAAGAATTGGTTACTGTAATTGTCAAGGCACTCGTTGAATTTCCCGATGAAGTAAATGTATCAGAAGTTAAAAGCGAAACAACATCCGTTATTGAACTTAGAGTCAACAGCGGAGATATCGGAAAAGTCATCGGCAAACAGGGCCGCACAGCAAAAGCGATAAGAAACATTTTGGGTGCAGTTTCCGCAAAGCTTAATAAAAGGTTTATATTTGAAATAATCGAATAATAAACCCGCCCGAAAATACAAACCTATTCAAAAACACCAGCTTCTTCCTGACAGCGCTCCTTAGGGTTCTGCATAAAACCAACGGCTCCTCCCGCAAATCCTTTAAACTGCAATTAATCTTGTTTTAATTGACACGGCAAGCCCGTTAACATATAATTATAAGTTACTCTTAAAAATTATTTATATTTATAAAAATGATCTGCATACCCATAGTTGCTGAAACAACTGAAGATGCGCTTAAAGATATGGCAAGAGCCGGTAATATTGCTGATCTTATTGAGATAAGAGCAGACTATATAAATGACCTTAATCTTGAAAAGATACTTTCAGCGAAGAACAAACCCGTTATTGTCACCCTGAGTCCGGAAAGTGAAAACGGAAGATTTAAAGGAACCGAAGCGGAAAGAACAAAACTGTTAAGACAGGCTGTTGATCTGGATGCGGACTATATTGATATCAGCATAGACTGCCCGGAGCTTGAAGATCTGATCAAATACTGTAAAAACACCCGCTCAATCGTATCTTATCATAATTATAAGGAAACACCTTCAGACCTTAAAGAGATATATAAAAAGATCGAGGCAACAGGTGCTGATATTATCAAGATAGCAACCTTTGCAAACAAATTAAGTGATTCTCTTAGGATATTTGAACTTATCCAAAAAAGCACCAAAGACATCATCGCCATATGCATGGGTGACAAAGGAGAAATATCAAGAATCCTGGCGCCGATCTACGGTGCGTTCCTGACCTTTGGAAGTCTTGAAACCGGAAGCGAATCTGCACCGGGCCAGATCCCGGCAGAAACCTTAAAAAACATATACAGAGTAAATGAAATCGAACAGGGCTTTGAAGTTTACGGACTGATAGGAAACCCGGTAAACAGAAGCAGAGGCTACCTGCTTTTCAACAAGCTGTTTAAACACTACGGCTTAAACAGTATGTATCTTAATTTCCTGGTTGAGGATATTGACGAGTTCACCCGATACTTTCAGGGGTTACTTTCCGGATTCAGCATAACCATGCCCTACAAACAGGAACTTTTGTATATTTTAAATGACATCACACCCGAAGCAAAACAAATCGGGGCAATAAACACTATTGTAAAAGACAAAGGTAAGATAACCGGTCATAACACGGATATGACCGGCATCATAAACCCTTTACTTGAAAAAACACCGATAAAAGATAAAGCAGTAACCCTTCTGGGTGCAGGCGGAGCAGCAAGAGCCGCCGCAGTGGGCATCATTGAAAAAGGCGGAAAACTAACTATTTTAAACAGAACCGTTTCAAAAGCAGAAGATCTGGCTAAAGACCTGGGCTGTAATTTCGGTCCGATAGCCGACTTTGAAAATATAAAGACAGATATACTGATAAACATGACCTCTGTGGGCATGGTTCCGGACACAGATCAGACCCCGGTAAATACAGCTCTTTTAAAAAACATGGTTGTTTTTGACGGAATATATAACCCGGAAAAAACAAAGTTTTTAATAGAAGCGGAAAAAAACGGCTGCATAATAATACCCGGAACGGAGATGTTTATCCACCAGGCAGCAGAACAGTTTAAGCTCTGGACCGGGATAAAACCGGACCTAAACCTAGTCAGCGACATACTTAAATAAAGCAGTTATTCACGCCTAAAGGCGTGTTCTTAGAATGCCCCCAAAGGGGGCAGATAAAATCGAGGCCTCTTTTTGACCGAGCCGAAGTGTTAGGTTTTTTTGGGGAGTAAGGTGACGCATGTTTGGGTCCCGACAAAGGATACGCCCGCAGCAAGCTGCAGGGTATCTCGGTAATTAAACCGAATATTCTAGATACATGACGCTTAACTCCGCACCAAGGTGCGGTGTATGCGCGGCATGCGTCCGACCGGGAAGAGTTAGCGGCGCCGACCGCCAAAAAACATAACACAAGGGAATCCCGTTTTACGGGACCGTACAAAGGGTGCCTTTTCTTTGTTACTTTCTTTGGCGCAAGCAAAGAAAGTAAGGAGAAAAAAGCAGAGACTTCAATGAACTTAAAAGTACTAAAAACAGAGCAGCTTTCAGGCGAAATAACAATACCCTCTTCAAAGTCCCATACCATAAGAGCGGTTATCATCGCAGCCCTCGCCGAAGGCAGGTCAACGCTTATAAACCCTCTTTTTTCAGAAGACACGAAAGCGGCTATTAATGCCTGCGAAAGTTTAGGCGCCAAAATTATAAAAAAAGATAACAACCTCATCATAGATGGATTCGGCAACTCCCCTGAAAAGCCGAGATCTGTTGTTGATATGCTGAACTCCGGCACTTCGACCAACCTTATCCTGGGTATCCTGGCAGGACTGGGGATTGAAGCAGAAATAACCGGAGATGCATCATTAAGAACACGCCCAGTTAAGTCCCTTGCAGCGGCTCTTGAAACTCTTGGCTGCAGCGTTGATTTTCATAAAAACAACGGCTGTCCGCCCTTAAAAATAAGCGGGAGAATAAACGGCGGAAAGGTAAAACTGGATGCAAGCAAGTCATCTCAGTATGTTTCAAGCCTTCTTATCTCCTGCCCTCTGGCAGAACATGACACTGAAATTATAGTTGAGAACCCCACAGAGCTGCCATATATTGAGATGACTCTTAAATGGCTTGATGAACAGAACATCAAATATGAAAGAGACGGATTTAATTATTTCAAGGTACCCGGGAATCAGCATTATAACTCTTTTGAAAAAACAATACCTGCTGACTGGTCTTCTGCTGCTTTTCCTTTATGCGCGGCCGCAGTTGCAAAGTCCAGCGTGATTTTAAGGGGCGTAGACATAAACGATGTTCAGGGCGACAAGGCAATCATTGATTACCTTCAAAACATGGGCGCTGATATCAGAATCGAAGAAAACACAATCCGGATAAAAGGCGGCGACCTAAAAGGCGCAGAGCTTGATATTAATGCAACACCGGATGCCCTGCCGGCGCTTTCAGTTATGGGATGTCTGGCAGCCGGTGAAACAAAACTTATAAATGTTGCCCAGGCAAGAGTAAAAGAGACAGACCGGATAACGGTAATGGCCGAAGAACTGAAAAAAATGGGGGCGGATATAGAAGAGCTTCCGGATGGACTGGTCATTAAAAAAAGCACTCTTAAAGGAACAAAGTTATGCGGACACCATGACCACAGAGTCGTCATGGCCCTGTCAATTGCAGCCATGAACGCCATGGAAGAAACAATAATTGACACGGCTGAAGCCGTATCCGTAACATACCCGGATTATGTGGAAACAATGAATAATTTAGGAGCAAAAATAAAGTTAATAAAGGAGGATAAATAAAATGCTCGGTAATACATTTGGAAGACTATTTAGAGTAACAGCATGCGGTGAAAGTTATGGTATCGGCAAAGGCAGCGGCCTCTCCGTAATCGTTGACGGCGTCCCGCCGGGAATTGAACTTTCAGACGCACTGATACAGGAAGAGATGGATAAAAGAAGACCCGGTGTGGGCAAGCTCAATTCACCCCGGAAAGAGACCGACCAGTGCCATATCTTTTCCGGACTGGGCCAGGAAGGTGTAACCACAGGCGCACCGGTCGGCATCATCATCTATAACGTCGACACACAGGACATCCATATTGATCAGTACCGGCAATATAAAGACCTGTGCCGTCCCGGCCATGCCACCTACGGTTTCTTTAAAAAATACGGTATTGCCCAGGACTGGTGCGGAGCCGGACGTTCATCTGGACGTGAAACAGTCGGGCGTGTCGCAGGCGGTGCCGTGGCAAAGGAAATCCTTAAAAAAGAAGGCATTGATCTGATCTGCTACACCACCCAGTGCATGGACATCAAGGCAAAAGAAATGAGCTTTGAAGAGGCAAAAGCAAATTACCGGAAAAACGAGATCAACTGCCCCGACCTTGAAGCCGCAGAAAAGATGGAAGAATGCGTTCTTAAGATAAAAGATGAAGGTGAAACCGCAGGCGGTATACTGGAATTAAGGATCAAAGGCGTACCGGCCGGTCTTGGTGAACCGGTTTTTGATAAGATCAGCGCACTTCTCGGACACGCACTGCTTTCAATCGGAGCGATAAAGGGCATTGAGTTTGGTGCCGGCTTTGCAGTGGGCAACATGAAGGGCTCTGAATGCAATGACGAATTTAACAAAGAAAGCGGTAAGATCGGGTTTAAAACCAACAACTCAGGCGGTATCCTCGGCGGTATCTCAACCGGTGATGAGATCGTTATCCGTCTTGCCGTAAAACCGACCCCCACGGTCAGCGTTAAGCAGGACAGCGTTAACATGAAAGAGATGGAGATCGAAGTACTTGAGCCGATAACCCGGCGCGACCCAACCCTGCTTGGCAGGATCTACGCAGTTGCAGAAGCAATGGCAGCCATAACCGTGGTTGATGCCCTCATGATGGCACGCGGTTACGACAGCGTCTGCACGGCAGATAATAAGTGGAGAGAAATATAAAGAAAAAGGGTTCCAGGATTCAAGGATCCCAGGGGACAAGGGTAACCGCCAGCGAACAACGCAATAATAAAAATAAAAAAAGGTCTACCAGAGGGTAGGCCTTTTTTGTTGATCAAAACTTTATACTATTTTTTCTTGTGTTTTATTTCTTCGTAGCGCGTTTTAAAATCAAACGGCTTAAAGGTCGGGCTCTTTTCATTATGACAGGTTTTACAGTAGCTTTCATCCGGCGCAACAATAAGCCCGGCTTCCAGGGCAAGCTTTCTTTGCTTATCCGGATCTGCTTTCCACTTCTTTTTATTCATGATAATGGCCCGGGTGTAGCCTTTACCCGGAGCATGACAGGATTCACACTGAATCCCAGGACGCAAAGCATCATTTCCAGTGGTATGACAGGCTAAACATGACGCGTCAGCAGTATAATCTTTTTGAGGATCAAGTCCTGCCTTCTTTTTGATCTCCGGTTTTATGCCGGGTTTTAAAGTCTCAAAGGCCTTTGAATGTCCGGTGGTCAGCCATTTTTTATGAATTTTCATATGACACATTCTGCATTTTTTAGCACCCGCATACTCTTCAGCAGTATACGCAATAAATGGAAGTCCGAATAGTACCAGCGCAAGCGTTGTATAGATCAGCAGTTTCTTCAATCATTTCTCCTTAAATACTGGTTTTCACCCTAGTGGTAATATATACAATTAACAGAAACACCTCGTCTATGTCAATAGATTTACTTAATAATTTTCAGATTTTACTATTTTGTTGCATTGACAAGCTACTTTTGCTACCCTTGGTATTCTTAAAAACCATAAAAATATAGGATAAGATAGAAGAATAATATGACAGCTCAAAAAAAACATGGTTTTATATCCTCTGTATGGAAACTTATTATTTCCATAAGGCTTACCATCGCCCTTCTTATAATTCTATCTGCTGTCTGCATCATCGGCACCGTCGTTCCGCAGAATAAACCAAAAACAGTCTATCAAAAGATATACAGTGAATCAACCTACAACCTGTTAGACAAAACCGGATGTACGGATCTTTATCATGCCTGGTGGTTCATCACCCTCATGGGCGTGTTCAGTCTCAATCTTACCGCCTGCACTCTTCACCGGATACCCAGATCAAAAAAAATGATCTCGAAATCAAACCCCGTTATAAGTGAAGATCATGCCAAAGAGCTGCTCTGCTCTAAAAAATTCACCTTTGACAAAACATCTTCCGAAAAAGAGCGCTTATTCAGTGAAACACTCGAAAAACACCTTGCTAAACCGGTAATCACAAAAACCGGAGATCAGATCAGTTTTTTTTCTGAAAAAGGACGCCTGTCTCCTCTCGCCTTCTATCTTACCCATGCAGGCATACTTATCATAATCATCGGTGTTCTGATCGGTGCTTTTGGTTTTAAAGGATATATACAGCTTTTTGAAGGTCAAAAAAAAGATAAAGTCATGCTCTGGGACTCCAACGCGGAAGAAGTTATACCCTTTGAGTTACGCTGCGATAAATTTGAAATAACCTTCTATGAAAACAACATGCCCAAGGATTATAAAAGCAAACTGACGGTACTTGAAAACGGCAAAGAAGTCCTCACCAAAACAATAGAAGTAAACGACCCGCTTTTTTATAAGGGGATCCGCTTTTACCAGTCCAGCTACGGTACAGGAAACAATTCAAGCTCTGCCGTTTTGTTAAGTATTCATCCGATAGCTGAAAAAGGTGAAGTTCAGTACCGGGCTTCTGTTGGAGAAACTTTTACCCTTAAACACACAAAAGATACGGTCAAGGTTGAGAGACTGCTTTCTGATTTCGGAATTGATGATAAGGGCCACTATTTTTCCAAATCCGACCAGCCGAATAACCCCGCAGTTCAGTTAACCCTCACACCGGAAAACGGGAAGCCTTATCAGGTGTGGGTCTTTGCAAAATTCCCTGATTTTCATAAAAGAGAGAATCAGGTCTATGACTTTCACTTTGTAAATATTTTCCCCACATATTATACAGGCCTGCAGGTAGCAAAAGATCCGGGAGTACTCACCGTATGGGCAGGCTGTCTGCTGATGACCATCGGAATATATCTGGCTTTTTTCACCTCTCACCGCCGCATCTGGCTTACACTGACCGTAAAGGAAAATTCCGTTCAGGCATTAGCTGCGGGCACCTGTACTAAAAACAGGGAGACCTTTTCTGAAGCATTTAATGATCTTTTTGACAAACTTAAAACAACAGGGAAACTGAAATAACATCCCGCTAATACAGGCCTCCAAAGGAGACAAAAAATGCTGAGTTCTTCTCTTCTAGGAATCACGACATTTATCTATTTATTATGCATGGCTTTCTATTTCAGCTACCTTTTCTTCAGGAATGAAAAATTTTCAAAGATCATATCCGCAGCTGTTATCCTGGGATTTCTGTTTAATACCGCAGGCCTGGCATTTAGATGGTATGAATCCTACAAGATCGGGTATGGACATATACCGCTTTCAAATATGTATGAATCTCTGGTATCCCTTTCATGGACAACCGTTCTTTTATATTTCATCATAGAGTGGCGATACAAAATAAAAGCGCTCGGCGCCCTGATATTTCCCATCGTTTCAATTTCCATGGCATACGCTTCGCTTTCACCGGATATTCAAAATGAGATCCAACCTCTGGTTCCGGCGCTTCAGAGCAACTGGCTCACCTATCATGTGATGACATGCTTTATCGCGTATTCTGCTTTTGCTGTATCCTTTGGCAGCAGCATTGTCTATCTGATAAAAGCAAGGAAACCTTCTGATGCAAAAGCGGCTAAAGAGGAGATACTGCCCTCCTTAAAGATACTGGATGAGATCATCTATAAAACGATCGCCATCGGTTTTCTGCTCTTAGGAATCGGCATCATCACCGGTGCGGTGTGGGCAAATTATGCATGGGGAACCTACTGGAGCTGGGATCCCAAGGAAACCTGGTCTCTGATTACCTGGTTTATTTATGCGGCGTTTATTCATGCGCGCTTAACCCGGGGATGGAGAGGCAAAAAAGCGGCTATTATTTCAATAGTGGGATTTCTCAGCGTGCTTTTCACCTTCCTGGGCGTAAACTATCTGTTGGCCGGCCTCCACAGCTACGCATAAAATAGCTGTTCACAGCTATTCGTCAGTTGTCAGTTGCTAAATCGTTAGCACGATTTGTCCATAGTCCTTTGTTCGTCAACAGTTGAAAGTTTTATTTTTATGATCTGTTACTATTACCCGGTTTCATGCTCCAGGCCGATCAAAGCTTTCGCGAAACACTCCTGCCGACCCAAACAACTGTTTTTCTGCATTACGCACCTGTTCTGATTTACCTGAATTTGTCTCAGAAGGATAAATCATAAATTCTCTAAAAGCGCAAAAAAAATAAGCCCTGATCAAATTGACCAGGACTTAAAGGGTAAATATGTTTATTCAAATTCTATACAGTAAAACTCGTTAATAATTGTCTTAACAACGGTATCTTTTCACCTGTTTAAGAACTAACAAGCTTACTCACAGGTAAAAAATCTTTTGGGACAACCATTTTCATCATCAGGTTCATAGATTGTCCAGGTATAAGCGCCAATCTCTGTTTCCTGAATGGCACATATCCCAACAATTGTATCATCGATATCTGTTCTGTCAGAACACTTTACACCATCAACATACTCTCCTCTTCGCGTGTTTTCACATTGATTTTTTGCAGTACCGGCATTGCCGCCTGTATAATCAGTGCCGATATAATCCTGACAAAAAGATGTTTTAGCTGACGGGTAATAAAAATAACAGCTTCCTACAGAAGTATCCATATCTTCACAGATTAAAACCGGGGTTGGGTCAGATTTCATTAAAGTGGTGCTATTGTCAAAGGCCATATCCAACATCCATATGAGCATATTTTGAGCTGATATAAGCTTGCAGTATTTTACCCCATATTGATCCTTTAAATTGTCACCGTTTTCAGGGTTATCCTCAACTGCAGGGTCAAAAGAACTTACCAGAGATGCTGAAGCTATACTCAGGTGAGTACCCTTATCTTCAATTAAATCATAGGGGTCAGTGGGCAGCCAATAGCCGCCCTCTCCATCAATCGTGTCATCAATAAAGACAAGTTGTTTACCCTCGTTATCATACCTTGCCCTCTCTTCGTCTGTGAGCAATTGCCTTGTTTGTTCATAGATATACTCATTTACCTCTTTGCACGTTCCCTGCGAATCGACTTCCAGAGTATACTCAACACCGGTTATATATTCAATGGCCTCAGGTGTACGTGTTTTTATTAATGTAATAGCATTTGCTGAATCTCCGAAATCACCTCCCGGAGTTCCCTTTTCAAAACCATATTTTGCGATTACCCTATTTCCGATGCCATTAACATGGGCCTTTGAAGTAACAAAATTACTTCCTTCATTTACTGAATCAACACGCACTTTAAGTGTATCATTTAGGTCCCCGAAAAGAAGTTGCGCATATTTAGCTACACTATCATCGATTTTTCCAGCAGCGTTTAACTGTCTGTCTAAGGGAGTACACCCCGATGGCCACCCAAAATCCCCCACCTGTGGCCACTTGAAAATCCCCCACCC
>CAYLYF010000136.1:0-9169 GCA_964387595.1 uncultured Thermodesulfobacteriota bacterium
TGGGGGATTTTCAAGTGGCCACAGGTGGGGGATTTTGGGTGGCCATCGGGGTTCACCATGAAAAACACCTATATCCCCCTTGATATGATCTTCATCAGCAGAACCAAACAAATTGCGGGTATTGTTGAAAACACCGTCCCCAAAACAAAAGGGCCCTACCAGATCCAAAAACCTTCACAATATGTGCTAGAAGTTAACGCGGGCTTCTGCAGAGAAAACGGAATTGAAAAGGGTGACAGGGTTGTTTTTGAAAGGGTTGAAAAATAAGATCAAGATATTTAGAAAGCCCAAGGTAAAAAGTCCTCTTTAATATAAGAGTCAAAAACAGACTTGCCTTTTTCCGGGTTAGAATTTTTATCTTATTGAGATTTTTCCAGCCGCTCTGCAAGCCACACTTTTATAATTGACTGACGGGGAACCCCCTTACGTTTTGCTTCTTTATCCAAAGAATGAATCATCCACACAGGAAAATCAACATTTACTCTTTTTTGTTCTTGTGCCGGTCTTCTTGCTTTTGACATGTCTAAATGTTTTGTTATATCTTTTTCTTCTTCAAACTTTTTGTCGAATTCTTTAGCTTTCATATATCTCTATCTCCTTATACTGAGATCTTCGAATAGAAATAATCCTGATCTTATCATTTCGATAAGTGAGTATAGCCGAATAATGTTTACCATATATTTTTCCAATAATTAAAAATTGTTGTTCATCCAATATTTTTGCTGGTATTTCAATAAAACAGGGATCGTCCCAAAGCTGGTGCAGAGTCACATAGCTTTTAGTTCATCGATTTTCCATAGATTTGATAAACCGATTGTTTTTGAAAGAGTTGAAAGGTGAAAACGAAATGCTTGAAGTACCTAAGGTATAAAAAACAAAAGTAACCCCGGCCCCGTTTGTTTCCTTGATTTGATATCTGTGTAAATTGAACTACCACTGTCTACAAGACGGCTGATTCAGTCTCTACTGAAGTGGGCTAAAAAAAACAAAAAATCTCAAAAATTCTCCAAGGGATAGATAACCTTTTATAAATTGGGGATCCCGGATGCGTAAACATTTTTCATCTGAAGACGAGGGTTTTAAATCCCGAAGGAAACAATAAGCGCTGTCACGCTTTCTGAATCCGTTAATCGCTGCCGTGCACAACCGGCTTTCACCACAGGCACAACACCGTTTTCCCGTCCCGCATTTCAGCGCGTGCCTTTTCCATATGCCGCAACGTAGCAAATTCTTTTTTGACATCACCGGACAACATCTGGAGCCTCTCCACCAGCGCATCAAACTCCATGCCCCCCGTTTCTTCCAGTATCTTCAGAATCTTTTTTTGGGACGCATTAAAAACCGCGTCCTTTCCAGAAAACGATTTCGCAGTGTACACCGCCCAGGGATCACAGGTGCGTGTAGGTGACAGTGTGTCAATGTAACAGTCCTCGCAAAGCGTCTTCCCACTGTAATGCATCTCGTCTCCAGAATTAATCTGCTTACCGCATTTTTCGCAAACCATTTCGCGTCCTTACTTCTTATGCAAACGGTTATAGCTACTGCCATTTAACCCGTCCGCCAGCCTGCGGCCCAATAAGTGATTTGAGCACTTCTTCGCACCGGACGGTCCGTTCTTCACACTCTCCGATAGAGTTCACCATGTTGTTAACAAATAATATAATGGCTTTGGATAAGTCAGGTTCACTGTAAACTTCGGGTAAGTTCTTTAGGGCACAATAGACCCGATTTTGGACTTCATCAGCCATGTCAAAATGAAGCATAATTTCTTTTTCTGGCATTTCCCCTCCTTTTTTTCATATTAATATTTATATAAATTGATAACACAATAAAATATTCATATCAGACAGACAGGAAGATTACAAACAGTAAAATATCTATTTTAAAGGAAACAAAAAAGTTCGAAAAATACAACCCGTGGAGATTTGCCCCGAGTATCTATATTATGCGTTTTTTTATTATAAACCCTTTTTATATTGGGCGTCAGTGGATAAATGAATATTTTTTTTGAGCGCTGACTTTGAATCAGGAAGTCCATTTAGAAGATTTTCAAAAAGCTGTATCATTCCGGCTTTATTTTTCCCTGTTTTAGTTTCAGTTCGTATCTCCCTGAGATCAATAAAGAAACCGGAAAAAACATCCGGCAAGTCGGTAAGAATATCTGTGTTTAGGAAATTCGTATTACTGTACATGCAGTGATAGTCGCCCTTTTGTTTATCAATTCGGAAGGAAACGTCTTTTAAATTTGTAATGGATGCAAATTTCTTACATTCCCGGAGACATTCCGCATCAATACTCTCTTTTTCGCATCCTATGGTCTGATGGAACAAACACTGTCTGCTGGTTAAAAGTAAAATCGGATGATAGATACTGTAATACAACTTGAAATTATCAGGACGGATTATTTGTTTGATCTGATTTTCATTTATTTCATTTGAAATAAATGAACCGCCACAGTTAAACTTTTCTTTCAGACATAAAAGGCTAAATGAATTCATGATATTCAGGCAGGGTCCGGCGATCCATTCAACTCCGCTTTCACAGGCCCGGTAAGCGATTCCGGTATTATTTGTCACCAACCGTTTGGGCTGCACCTGCTCAAGAAATTCCACAGCCCTGGTATAGTCTTCACCGATTAGAATAGAGGGGAACCATGGAATTAAATTTTTGTTTTTTAAAAACAGAGCCACAAGTTCAGAACCTTTACTTTTAATGCAAGAGGGGAGCTGATAATAGATATCTGCTGAAGTTGTATGACATAAGTTCAAGTCCTTTTCAGAAGATATCAGCACAGAAAGCGCGGGCCGGGTTTTTAAGCTGCTTTGTTTTTTTAAAACAGGCATTTCTATTGGCGAGACACTCTTTTTTGAACCATTTAAAAGAAAGGCTACTTTGTTTTTCAGGATCGTTAGTTCTTTAAAGGGAATAAAAAGACCACTTTGAAGATTTTCCAGTTCAAGATCATTCAGGTCATATTCCGAATTATTTAAACTCTTAAATCTTTTCTCAATAGCGCTATAATTAAAGGTATATTGATCGGCAGGTATAAGACTGCTTTCTGAAAGCACAAAAAAAGACGTATCCGGCGTCTTTACCCATACTTTTAACGGTGTATTCAATTCTCCTGAAATGCTTATAACTAAAGACGTTTTTACAATATTTAAATCTTTGATTTTTTCTTTGGCCGTTTTAATGAATTCTAATTTTTCATTATAAAGATCATGTTTTACGTCTTTAGTTTTTCCAAACGCTGAATCGCCGGCCATTTCAGAAAGATATTTAACGGAATGGTCCCGGGGATCATCAATAAACATGTTTTTATTAATATCGCCCTTTAAATAGGCGTTTGAAAAATCCCGGTTAAAAACCTTATATAGATCTATATTGTCGCTGTTTTGCACCCCCTGATCACAAAAGCTTTGGATCTGTTTTTTCCAGCAATTCACCACGGTATAGACGTAATGAAATTTCTTTATTCTTCCTTCAATCTTTAAGGCATCCACCCCCGCATCAGACAGCTCTTTTAAGTCAAAAAAAGCGGAGTTATCTTTGAGGTTAAGCGGATAATCTTTTCCAGCAGGCGTGGTTCGGTATCTATCTCTGCAGGGCTGGCTGCATCTGCCGCGATTTCCGGAGTTCCCGCTAAGCGCAGAACTTAGATAACAAAGTCCTGAAAAACCAAGACAGTAGGACCCATGGACAAAGACTTCCGTTAAAATATTCTTTTTATGCCCCGCATGCGTTAATGCTTTTATCTCCCGAATATTTAACTCTCTGGCTAAATTCACCCGGGAAACAGCCAGTTTATTTAAAAAGTCTATCTGACCTTCATTATGAGTGGTCATCTGGGTAGAGGCATGAACATCAAGGGACTGATAGTATTTTGATAATAAATAAAAGAGACCCAGGTCCTGAACAATGACGCCGTCAACCTCTGTATTGACAACTTTATTCAGTAAGCGTATGAGCGCCGGGATTTCATTTTCCAGTATAATGATATTCAGGGTTAAAAAAACCTTACAATTATTTTTGTGCGCCAGTTTTAAAATCCCGTTCAAATCTTCAAAGATTATATTTGCTGCGCGTTGTCTGGCATTAAAATTATCCAGACCGCAATAGACGGCATCCGCTCCTACTGCAATGGCGGCTTTTATAGAATCAACATCCCCGCCCGGTGCCATTAATTCAAAATTTTTTTTGTTAGCCAAAGCACCCACGCGTCTTTTTTCCTTAACCATATGAATGTCTATTCTCACCCTATCTTCTTCCCCATGCAGGGTCGGAAGAAACAAATCTTTATCTTAACACTTTACGCTATTTTTAATGATTTGGCCCTTTTTTCATTCTATTGACTGGAAGTAAGCGCGGCGCTTTAAAGAGAAAACAGGATTAAAAGGTTGGTAAAAGAAAAATTACCTCTATTTGGAGAAAACCTGTAAAGAACGGACATCTTCAAGGGTATCACGTATCCTTTTGGCCGCCTTGTCGCTCACTGCCGGAAGAAAACCAATGAAACACTTCCCTTGTCGAGACTTGGCTTTCCGAGGTCGAAAGGTATACCCCGGAAAGTCAAACTTCTTATTTGGGTGGTTTTCCTTTCGGTCTTCATCCTTACAACAGACAGTCTTCGTCTTCTCTGGATGAAGTTCCAGCCTGCACTGATACAGTCGATTTTCCACCTCCGACTTCTCAACAGTGCCCGTCGTTCCTTGCGCTTTAGCCCGTGCAGCTCGGCTTTCTTACTATCTCACAGAATCCATCGTCTGCTTCCAATACCTTCAGATTATCGACGCAGTCGCCTCCGGCAAGGTTTAACAGTATCAATCAGCACCGTTACTATTTGACTGTCTGTCCACCCCTGCCCACTTTCACGCACCTTTATATGCTTCTGGATCGATTTCCCAAGCCCTGTCTTTTGCGCCAGTTCCAGATAAAGCGGCAATCCCGCCAGTGCCGTCATTCCCGTTGTTTTTTTCTCTTCTTCGTACTTGAATGGTAATATCCCTTGTGCCATAATTGTTTCACCTCGTTGGTGATATGTTTGTTTTTCCAAACACATTATATCTCCCCTGTTTACAGGGACCAACGAGTTTTTCTTTTTTTTAGATGGTGAATCAGGGAAGATGAAGAAACATCAGTAATTATAATTGTTTTGACAAAAATGTGTGTTCTGCTATAATTTTTTTTTGAAGTGACGAAGCATTTTAGCGGGTCAAACGGATGTTTATCTTTAAGTAATTTAGACACTTTAACTTACTTTAAGTACTATTTTTATACTGGGGCTGTAGCTCAGCTGGGAGAGCGCTTGACTGGCAGTCAAGAGGTCGACGGTTCGATCCCGTTCAGCTCCACCAAGTAATTCTAAGCACTTAGCTTTGTTTCCATCGAAGCTGAGTGCTTTTTTTATGCCCGAAATGGGCAAATTGTGAAGTAATTGTGAAGTAGACTTCACATTAATGATGGAATCAAGGATATTTACTGCCGATTTTTTGTGCGAGGGTGCAAGGTGTGAATACCTGAGTGTCATCTTGATATCACTATGTCCTAACAGGTCTCTTACCGTTGTCAGGTCAATACCTCCCATAATTAAATGAGAAGCGAACGTGTGCCGGTTGTCGTGAAAGGTGTAGTCTGTTATCTTTGCTTTTCTGCAAGCGGAATTAAACGAATGTTTTATATCGCAATACGGTTTATCTGTCTCAGGGTTATAGAAGACATAAGGTATATCAAGTCTTCTTGGCAATGACTTAAATGTTGCTTCTAACGTTTCATTAATGGGTATCTCTCTCCTTTCTCCATTTTTGGTTATGTCAAGCAGGATGAAGCCGTGTTTCAGGTCGACCTGATCCCATTTAAGATTTAAGATTTCACTTTTTCTCATTCCTGTGTTAAGTGCGGTTACAAGGATCGGTTTCAGGAAGTCCTTTGCTGATTCAACAAGAGCCTGACATTCTTCCTTAGAAAGAAACCGTAACCTTTTGTTGCTCTCTTCAAGAAGTTTAACCTTCCTGACCTTTGCAAGAACAGAAGCTTCAATCATTTCCCAATCAGTAGCCTTTGTGAACATATGTTTTAAAGTCGCAAGGTGTCGGTTTACTGTTGCAGGTTTATATCCGTTGTTAAGCTGGTCTGTCTGGTACTGTTCAATAAGCATTGTGTTAAATTGCCGTAATGGAATATTGCCAAACAGCTTTTTAAGTTTTGCGATAAAGTATTTTTTGCTGTTATAGCTTCTTTGTCTTTCCGCCCACTTTCTATACTCGGCTGCAAGCTCTTTAAAACAATAGTTCTTTATCAGCTTAACTTCAGGCTCTTTCCCTTCCAGTATTGACTGTTTACGCTTGATAAGCAGTGCCTGAGCTTCTCTGTGGTTCGTTGTGCCGGATGTTTCTCGTCTGGTACGACTGTCAACGCCGACATAACAGATCCACCAGACATTGCCACGTTTATAGAGTCCTTTACTCGCCATGTTTTCACCTCCTTTCTATTTTTTATTTTGGTACTAATTTATTCTTTTGGTTGTTCATCAAATAGGTGACCAAATTTTTTATCTTGTAATTCTTTTTTGAGGGCAGGATCTAAATTCATAACTCCAGATAAACTTTTTGCTCTGGATAGTTTTAGGGCTGTTAGATGCTCTGCTTCATGGAAGTTGGCTCCACTGAGATCCGCTTTTGTAAACTGAGTATTCGCAAGCTTGGCTTTAGTAAAATCAGCTCCATTAAGATCAGCTCTATAAAGATCAACATCATAGAGGACAGCCCCAATGAGTTTTGCACCAGTAAGATCAGCATCAATAAGATCAACATGAAAAAGTCTGGCATCATTCAGATTTGCCCCAATGAGTTTTGCACCAGTGAGATCGGCATGAATGAATTTTGCTCTTACAAGGCATGCTTCAATAAGCTCTGCTTTACAGAGTTTAGTTTTAACAAACCTAGCTAAGCCTAAGTCAGCTTCAATGAACTTGGCATTGTTAAGTTCGGCTTTATTAAGATTAGCACCATTGAGATTGACACCACTAAGGTCAGCTTTATTAAGTTTGGCACCTTCGAGAAAACAATCGGATAAAGACGGCAATTTTACTTTTTCACGAATAAACCGTTTTATAATTCCAGTTTTCCTGTAAATCCCTTCTTTTTCTTCCCAGTCTTTATAATCTTCGAGTTCTTCTTTGTAACGTTCAAAGCGCTCTCCTTTGGTTCGCAATTTATTCACAAGCGCAATAAGAATACCGAAAAATAATATGTCTAAAAGAAATCCATAAGCTTCGGTTAAAAAGCCTCTTAAATCAAAAGGCAAATCATCAGTAAACTCAAGGCAGAAAATTCCTGTTCCAAAAATAATAAGGCCATAAAAACAAAATGCAACTGGGCTTCCTATGATTGATAAAATTTTTATGTTTTTTTCACGGTTTTTCATTCTTAAAATCCTCTTCTATTCTCGATAAAAGAATCTTTGCTGTTTTGCTGGGCGTACGTTCCCCCCGCTCCCATTGAAAAACTGTAATCTTAACAACCCCGACCATTTCACCGAACTTCGTTTGCGTGAGCCCGAGGTCTTTTCTAAACTTCTTTATCTGCTTTGGTGTCCAGCTTTTCATTGTTTCCCTTGAGTATTACATTGTAATACTTATATTATAGTACATTTAGTGTAATGTTCAACCTTTTTCTACTTCACAATTCACTTCACAGCAGTTTGTAACTCATTAATTTATCAATGACTTTTAAGCCGATCACTTGATATACAATCAAGCGGTCACCCCCTGCTTTTTGCCAGTGTAAGAGGTGGAATCGGCTGCATTGTTTCTTTTTCTATCCATTTATCAATTTGCGATTTCTTAAACCGTGTATATTTTCCGCACTTAAAATAAGGAACCGCCTTTAAATGAACCTGATTATAAACCCAGGAATCATTGACCTTGAGATATTCGGCCAGCCCCTTTACATCAAACACAGTATCGTTACCCTTACTGCTCTTACGGACTTTCAGAATTGGTTTTAATTGTTCCGCTAAACTCTCAGCTATTAATTTCAAATCTTCTTGTTCAAGATTGAGTTTCACGACTTTTACCTCTAAAAAATGGTATGGGAGTAGGATTGTTTGGACTTTCAACTGTTCGATATTGCATATTTTTCTTAAATAGCTCACCCAGGGCTTTGCCTATTTCAACCCAATCGGAAAGTTCTTCTGGTACATATTCAAACTCAAAGCCTTCAGCAATAAGTATATCTTGTGAGTTCCTGAGCATTTTAATCATATTTTGCAATTCAGTATCTTTACCAAACATTACCTCTAAACGCTGGATTCGGGCTTCAATCTTTGACACAACTCCCCTTTTCTTTTTGTTGTTGAGAAACATAATTTTCCCATGCTTCAACAGATTCAAACTGCTCAGGTGCAACAAAAGCAGGTAAATCACCAAAGTGTTCGAAAACTTCATCTAGGCTTTGAAATTCTTTATCCATGCACTGATACATGCCGTCTTGTCGCACTTCTATAAACAGGCTAGTGGTTTTAATGTTAAATATTCTATCAATTTCTTTTTGAAGCTTTTTGACTCTCGCCTTTAACGCCATTCTTTCATTTCTTTCTCTGCTTGTATTTGTAGCTTTATAAGGATCCCTGTTCTGTTGCCTCTTCAATAGCAGCAATCCTTTTTTCAAGATCTTCCAGTTCTGAACCTTTTATTGCCTGTTCTAGTACAATCCTTGCAGCATTTACTCTTGTACCTGCAGTGGTCTCTTTATTCTCCATAACTTCACAAAGCACATTTACTGCTGTTGTGCTAGCACGTTGCAAAGCTGTAATAGCATTAGAGAGTAATTTAAATTTTGCTTTGCGAAATTCAGATTGAAAGATTTCATCTTTAAGCCATCGGTATAGTGTGCTTTTAGCAACATTTGCTTTTTTTGCTGCTGCTTCTGTGCTTTCACAAAATAAAAGTGCCTCAATGGTTCTTGTCTGTTTTGCCGTTAATTTCGTTTCATTACGGGTCATTTCGTTTTACCTGTTGACTTCATTTCAATTTAATTTAACCTAGAAATTATGGAGCCAAAAAAAGAACCTTTTACCAGTTTTAATGAATGCTTACCAACTGAGCAGGGTTATTATCTCGAAATGACAACCAAAAATTGACCCACGGTGATAACCGAATTTTGACCCACCT
>CAYLYF010000137.1:0-9124 GCA_964387595.1 uncultured Thermodesulfobacteriota bacterium
TGGGGGATTTTGACCCGGCCACAGGTGGGGGATTTTCAAGTGGCCATCGGGGGTCATACAAAAAAATTAGCTTGAATAGATTATTATGGAAATATATAAAAATAAATGTTACACAATTCCGATGCAGTTAAAAAGGCGTTAGCTTATTTAAACTAGTATAAAAAGGAGGTAGTTATGGTTAAGATCTTTGCGATGATGGTTGTATTCAGTTTGTCAATTTGGAATGTTTCAGGAGCAGCGGAAGTTTCTGTAGGAAAAGATGGGGGGGTAAGCCTTGACAAGTATTGTGCTCAATTTGAAAAGTCGGCGATAACGGATAAGGAATATCTGGATCAGATAGCGCGGGAAAAAAAAGAGTATGGAATTTCTGCAAGGGAAATTCAAACTATAAATCTGTATTACATGAAATTTATGAACATGAAAACCTGGCAAGTTACTTTTGTAAGGCTTCCCCTGCTCAGAGAAGACGGACAGGTACGGGAAAGGGTGGTCACGCGAAAACAAATGACCATGCCTATTGACTCCGGAGTAGAAACAAAAGCGGAATTTTCATTTATTGCACCGAATGAAGTCCGGGGAATGAAAGCGTTAATGTTTTCATATTATAGCCCGGACAAAGAAAGTGATTACTGGATGTATATGCCTTCCCTGCGGCGGATAAGACGTATTTCAGCGGCTGACCGTGATGACTCTTTTTTTGGATCAGACTGTACCTGGGCAGATGCTGCTGATATTAAGGTAGATGAGGAAAAACACCGGATCATCGGTGTTGAGAAATATCCGGTTAAATGGGATAAAAGTATTTATATTGAACCCCATCCGGAAGCCTGGGAGCATGTTTATAATAAAGAGTGCACCGCTACGGACGAAAGCCGCGATGATTGTAAAGGCCTGGATCATAATTTTTCCTTTAAGAGTAAATTTACCCTGGCAGCGGGTAAACAGCCAAGGCTGGACAATCTGGGACCCGAATGCTATGTGGTGGAGAGCATCCCGCAATGGCCAACCTACTATGCTAAAAAAATTACCCGGTATCATAAAGAGCACAAATTTGCATTAAGTCAGGACTACTATGATGAAAAGGACCGGCACATAAAATATTTTAACCGGACATGGATAAAAATAGGTGAAATACCGGGACAGGCAGGGGATTACTGGGGAATAAGCTGGTGGTTTGTTCATAACCTTCTAACCGGTCATTCAACTTTTCATGATATTATTACCCAAAAGGCAAACCCTCCTTTAAGGGAATCTGATTTTACTCAATCTAGTATGATTAGTACCGGTCGTTAGAATTATTTGCTCAAAATACTTAAAATAAATATCTTGAACAATCGAAGAAGAAGAAACAAAAAAACTATCCAAGCATAAAAATGGGGGAATAGTTATGAAAATTATGAATGCCAGAAAAACGGTACAAACCGTGTGTATGCTGGTTATGATGACCTGGTGTGTGATGTGCTGCTGTGCAGGAAACAGTAGCGCGCTTGAAACCGGAATACCGAATCTTGAAGTCTGGGGCTATATCCAGAATGAAACAGCTATTCATACAACGTCAAACAGCGGGCTGGAAAATATTTTTGAAGACAGCCATGTTTCGCCGGCTTTCGGCAATCATCCGGCCTCATTGTTAATTAATGGACTGTCGCGCCAGAATAAGGTTGATCACAGCGGTTCCATGATGAAATTTGAAAATACGTTCAACCTGAAAGCGCTATATCGTCTGGTTGATACGTATGATCGCAAGATTACATTCTTTTCTCGATTTTATTTGCTCTATGATGCTGTGCATGACATGGAAAATGATCTTGGGTACCGTAGCGGTGGACTTCCGGGAGCAAAGCACGGCAGTGGTGACCCCCGGCACTGGTACCGGGATGATTTTAATAATCAGTCCTTCAAACGCATTGTGAGAGAACTTTATGTTGATATCAATACGCCTGCTTTTGATATTCGAATCGGTAAGCAGATGATTGTGTGGGGCGAAATTGATGGATTCAGGCTTCTGGACCTGGTGAATCCGTTTGATTTGCGGGAATTTATTCTCGATGATTATGAAGATAGCCGCACCCCCCAATGGAGTATTGATGTGAAATGGCGGTTTATGGAGTCAAAGCCGGACCAGTTCCTGGAGTTTGTTTTTATCCCTGATTTTGAGGCTAATCAGATTATGAAAGAGGGGAGTCAGTGGGATGTCGATGAAATCAAGGTTTACTATGCCGGCATAAGAGCATTTCAGTATGTGGATGACTTTAATCTCTTCGGTCCTGATTATCATTTTAAAAATAAATATTCCAAACCCGGGCAGGCGTTTAAAAATGCGAATATGGGTGTGCGCTTATCCGGACTCGCGCAGATGGAACGCGGCGCCCTTGCCTATTCTTTCAGTTATTTTTATACCTGGGATGCCAGCTGGGCGCCGTTTGTCAAGGGATGGTTTATGCCTCTTATTGGTAATGTTAAATCTCATAACACGGTACCCGGCGTTACGGACCTTTTTCTCCTTGCTCCAACGACGATTGAGCGGAAGCATACCCGCAACCATATTTTTGGCGCCACCTTTAATAAAGTTGTCGGTACCTGGGCTTTACGCGGGGAGATGGCCTTTACTCTGAATAAATACACGGCGGTTAACCCATTACGAACCGGTCAGTCCGGTCAGGACTTTGAGAAAAAGAAAAATACCATAGATTACTGTCTCGGCTTTGATAAAAATATTTTTACAGATGTTTTTCTCAGTGGTCAGATTATCCAGAGTATTGTTCTGAATGCGGATAAGCGTATGGTCAAGGGGCTCTCTCTCCGTGAGCGCCGTGCTGTAAACACCTTCTTTACCTTTGTGATTATGAAATTATTTAATAATGATCAGATGGGATTTTCTACTCTTATGGCCTATGGAACAGAAGGTGAGTGGTGGATCAACCCGAAGCTGTGGTGGGAAGTAACACAAAATATCAAAGCAACGGTTTCTGCCCACATTTTTGAGGGAAATCACTATGACACGCTGGGGCAGATGGATGATAATGATCATATATTTGTACAATTAAAATACAGCTTCTGACAAACTGATGTTTTAACAAACCAGGAACTCAAACAGAGATGGTTAGAATAATGACTAAAAAAAGTATGAGCAGGCGCATTGCTGAAAATATAATCAGGTTTAGAGTACTAATGCTTATAATTGTGCTGGGTATTTCCACCTTCTTTATTTTCTGTTTTTCAGGAATTGATGTTATTACCAACCTTGATGATTTTGCCCCGACAGGCCATCCCTATGTGAAGGTGCAGAAGCTCATGGAGAAGTGGTTCAAAGGCGGTAATATGATACAGGTTGAAGTCAGGGTTAATGAAGGAGATATCATTAATCCTGTAACACTGAATAAAATATTAGCGATTAATCGGGACCTTATGTTTATGGACGGAATCATCGTTGCCAGACTGCATTCGATTGCTGACTGGAAAGTAAAGATGACCAAGGGCTATCCCGGTGGGTGGAAGACGCAGAGATTACTTACCATGATTCCGGAGACTGACCTGCAGAAACAGGAAATGCGGGAATCTATTTTAAGTGATGAGCTTATATATGGTCAGTTTGTTTCTCACGATTTTAAATCAGCACTCATAAGGGCTGATTTTAGGGAGGATATCAGCTATAAAAAGCTCTTTAAGGAATTAACGGATATTATTGAAAATCTCCGTGATGACAATACTGTTATCAATCTGTCAGGTCGTCCGGTCATGCTGGGGTGGATTGATCATTATCAGCACAAACTGGTGCCCCTCTTTTTTGCGTCGCTTCTGGTAATGGCTGTGCTTTTGTACCTGGCGTTCAGAACAGTTGCCGGTGTGGTCCTGCCGATTTCGGCCGCGCTTATTTCAGTGTCGTGGGGTTTGGGAAGTCTGGCGCTGCTGGGATATCAGATGGATCCCATGGCAGCGGTTATTCCTTTTCTGGTTCTCTGTATCGGAATAAGTCATTCAGTCCAGGTGGTCAAGCGATATTATGAAAACTGTGCAAACGGCCGAAACTCAAAGGATGCCAGTATTGAATCTATAACTGCACTGCTCGCACCGGCCATTGTCTCGGTTACCACAGATGCCTTTGCTTTTTTCACTATGGTTGCTGTAAAGATCAAAATGGTAAAACTTCTGGCGGTTATCGGGACAATTTCGCTGGGCAGTATCATTTTTATGGTGCTTATCTTTCTGCCGATATGTTTTTCGTTTATGCCGACACCCAAAAAAATCAAACCGATTTGGCGTGAAGACTATAACGAAGGCATGCTGGCCAGATTTTTAAATTTTGTGTCCTATCACTCAACACGCAAACGGGGGGCCTGGATCTTTATGGGCCTGCTGATTGTCCTGGTGATATTTGGCGCCGTGGGAGCCAGAAAAATGCAGATCGGCGGTCAGGCACCGGGTGCAGGCGCGTTTTATTCTGACTCTCCCTATGCGGTTCAGACAAAAGAAATTGGCAAACGATTTCCCGGCGCCATTTCCTGCTGCATGATCATCGAAGGTGACGAGGAAAATGTGATTCAGAAACCTGAAGTTCTCAGGGATATTGAAAATCTGCAGGATTATCTGAACGAAGATCCAAAGGTGGGCGGCAGCCTGTCTATGATTGATTATCTGAAGCGTATGAATGTGGTTATCCATGATGGAGATGAGCGTTATTATCATCTGCCCCGCCTTGGAGATCCGGACCTGGGATATTATGAGGATGTCGATATGGTCAAGCGGGCTGTTGGTGAAGACCTGTTTTTATATAGTCTTGGAACTGCCGGAGAATTTGATTTCCTTCTGGACTATGAATATAAAAAAACAAACATAAGTCTTTTCCTGAAAGATATGGAAGCCTCAACCATCAAGCGGATTATTAATAAGATCAAAGACTATGTTGCCAGCAACTGGAAAAGCAAAGATGTCACCGTGCATATAGCCGGCGGTCTGGCCGGTGTTGTCGGGGCCATAAATGAAGAGCTGGCCTCGGGTATGCTGGAAAATATGCTGCAGATATCCGCCATCGTTTTTATATTTTGTGCCATTCTGCTTCGTTCTATCGTGGGAGCCGTACTGATCCTGGTATCGCTGTTTACCCGGGTTATTGTATGTTACGGTGTGATGGGCTTTTTCAATATTCCGCTTACTCTTTATACTATGCCGGTCGCATCTTTGGGAATCGGAATAGGGGTTGACTATGTGATTTATGTTATTATCCGCATGCAGGAGGAGCTTGCCTGTGAAGGAAACGATTTTCAGATAGCAAGTCAGAAGGCCCTTAGAACAACCGGGCGGGCCGTTGTTTTTACGATGATGGCTGTTGTTCTGGGCTGCTTGATGTTTCTTTTTTCACCACTGAAATTTCAGCTGGAACTGGGTATCATGCTGGCTACAATTATTTTTCTGAACGGACTTGGATCGCTCATTTTTATTCCTAACCTCATTTTTCTTACAAAGCCTAAATTCATGTATCGATTTAATAAAAACTAATTAGGACGGTGTTATTATGACAAAATGGTTTGTATCGAACAGGTTAAAGACAGGGACTTTCGGAATAGTTATAATGATATTAATTATTGCTGTGGCTGCAATCGGCTGCCGTAACGATTCGTCTGTTTCACAGAAGGGAAAAGAAGACCAAAAAGTATTGCCAACGGATATGACTGTAATGAATACCAGCCTGTTTGGCGTCAATTTTGTTGATGTCCAGCATGGCTGGGCAGTGGGGAAATCCGGAACAATCATTGCCACAGATGATGGTGGTAAGAGCTGGGAAGCTCAAAAAAGCGGCACTCTTTTCCATTTGTATGCTGTTTTTTTTACGGATCTGCAAAACGGCTGTGCTGTGGGTGAAAACGGGATTATCCTTGGTACTGATAATGGGGGACAAAAATGGGTTGTGCAGGACAGCGGTGTTTCCTTAAATCTCAGAAAAATTTATTTTACGGACTTAAAGAGAGGATGGGTTGCGGGTCACCAGGGAACCTTATTGAAAACAGAGGACGGCGGCCTGACCTGGAAGAAATCAACGGAGATTCAGAAACTCCTGGGAGCCTATGAACGTCAGTTCCTTCCATCGCTGTTCAGCATTTATTTTTCTGATGAAGTTCATGGTTGTGCTGTCGGTCATCCGGGTGTCATCCTTTCTACCCGTGATGGCGGTGCGACCTGGAATCGGCAGTTAATTGATACGGAAGAGATTTTAACGGGAGTTGCGTGCTTTGACCGTTCGCATTGCTTAGTAATAGGTGCAAACGGTGTTATCTTCGGTTCTGTTGACGGCGGTGCGAGTTGGGAGTCTCTGCCCAGTCCCACCGAAAATAAAATAAATGATATCGTAATGATGGATCAAAATTGTGCTGTTGCTGTCAGCTATGGTTCGATTCTGTCAACTACGGATGGCGGTAGAAGCTGGAAATCATGGAAAATCGGTATGTCCCGCTGGCTCTATTCTGTTAGTTTTACTGACAAACTTCACGGCTGGGCTGTCGGGGATTCGGGAACTGTTTTAGTAACCGAGGATGGTGGACTAAAATGGACGTTACAATCTGTTATGGTTTTGGATGCAATATAATATTGAATCTATAAATTATCACTCTTGTCCAAAATAAAGATTTAAAATCAAAATGTAAAAGTCCTCCAAATCAGGCACGGTTGTTTTACCTCAAAACAAACCAACCCAAAAAGGAGGACTGATCATATGGTAAAATATGCTAGCCTGTTTAGTCAAATTATTGCTATTTAAATAATTATGAATGTATAAATTTTTATCTATATAGGATGGCTTAATAATAATGGAAAATAATAAACTGATCAGTGTCAATTTAAGTACAAAAGAAATTGTTATTTCGGCCATTTCCGAAGAGCTTGAAAGTGATTTTATGGGCGGGGAAGGAATCGGCTCGAGACTGGTCTGGGATATGGTACCGGCCAAGGCCGATCCACTGGGCCCAAACAATACGATTGTGTTTGCCAGCGCACCGTTGAACGGAACCGTGTTTCCAGCCGGTGCCAGGGGAACCGTGGTGTTTAAGTCTCCGGAGACCGGGACCATCTCCATGTCGAATATGGGAGGGCACTGGGGAGCTCGTATGCGCATGGCCGGATATGCAGCCATTGCGATCAATGGAAAAGCGGATAAACCGGTTTATGTCCTGGTTGACGATGATCAGGTTGAAATAAGAGATGCCTCACATCTTTGGGGGAAGGATATTCCCACTATCCAGGGCATTCTTGAAGAAGAGATCGGGGACAAGAAAATAGAGGTGATCAGCACCGGTCCTGCCGGTGAAAAACTGGTGCGTCTGGCATGTATTGCCAATCATTATCGTTTTGCCGGTAAAGGTGGCGGCGGTGCGGTGATGGGGTCAAAGAATCTTAAGGCGGTTGTGATCCGAACCCGGGAAAAAGTTGAGGTGAAAGATCCGGAAGCTTTGAAGGCGGTCAGCAGCAAGGTCAAAGAGATCATGTCTCAAGCTCCGCCCATCCAGATGCTGAAGGAGAAAAGCTCAGCATCATTTAATCAGGCGGTATTCGAGATTCAGGATTTTGGTTATAAGCATTTTCAGGAAGCCGGATGGACTGATGAAAAACTGTATACGGATAATATCTGTGAAAAGCTTCAGGAAGGTTCCCGAGCCTGTTATGCCTGTCCCATCGGCTGCGGTGTTACCTGCCGGATCAAGGAAGGAGAATTTAAAAGCGAAGAACAATTCGGCGGCCCAATGGCTGAGGCATACTGGAACTGGGGCTGGAAGTGCGGCATTACAGATGTTAATGCTATTGCCAAAATCACTGAGCTGTGTAACAAGAATGGTGTCTGTGTAAATTCAGCTTCTGAACTGGCCGCATGGATCATGGAATGTCAGGAAAAGGCATTAATGACAGCTGAAGATACTGGGGGCCTTGAACTGACCTGGGGTGACGGACCCGGATGCGTGCGGATGATGGAGATGATGATCTCCCGAAAGGGTTTTGGAGATGTTCTGGCAGAAGGTGTTAAGCGTGCGGCAGAAAAGGTCGGTAAAGGTACTGAAGAGTATGCCTTTCATGTGAAGGGTATGGAGCTGGACGGTGATGAATGGCGCCAGAACAAGGCATCAGTACTTACGGCTGCAACATCTGAACGCGGTGCAACAGTGGCTCGGCCCTGGGTGGTTGCCATGGAGATGGGGATCATTTTTTCTGAAATAACAGGGCTTAAAGAAAAACCGGATTCAAATTCAGAAGAAGGAATTGCAAAATGGTACAAGCCTTATAAAGAATTTACCGTGGTTTCAAACTGTGTGGGTGTCTGCCTCTATCCCGCGCTGTTTAATATTCCGGATGTTCATCAGACCCTTGAGGGATATACTGCCGTAACTGGCCATGAGATAGACATAAAAGAATATCTGAAGATCGGAGAAAGAACCATCTGTATTCAGCGTGCATTTAATGCCCGTGAAGGATTTGACCGCAAAGATGATACTTTACCAAAACGAATACTCACTGAGCCGATTAAGGGTGGCAAATATGACGGACGAAGAATAAATGATCTTGATGCTATGCTGGATGAATATTATGAAGAATCCGGATTTGACAAAAAGACCGGATGGCCAACCCGTGAAAAGCTCGAAGAACTGGGTTTGAAAGACGTTGCTGATGAACTATATCTGGGGAAATGAAATGAAGGACAGTTATGATGTTATTATCATAGGTTCAGGAATGGGCGGTCTGACCTCTGCAGCCTGGCTGACCCATATGGGGATGATGAGTGCTGGTTGTTGAGCAGAACATTCAGCCGGGCGAATGCTGTTCTTAAGCGGACACTGGACGGCACCTGCGGTGGGTGTGTTGTCCACGGTAATCTCCGGTCTGCAGACAGCAAAAATATTTCTTGCCAGTGAAGGTGTGGATGAGCCCCTGCTAGACATCGGTATACAGGACGGAGCTCCGGTATAATACAATTTAATCTCTTAGGGGTGAATTCCCCGAAGCTTGCTTCGATTAGATTGGTATGAAAAAAGTTGATACCCCGTAGCTTGCTGCGGGGTAGTTCATTAAATAAGAAAATAGATATTATCACTTTAGGAGAAAAAGATGACCTTAAAGTCAGACCTCGAAAATTTCCTTGGTCAGG
>CAYLYF010000138.1:0-8661 GCA_964387595.1 uncultured Thermodesulfobacteriota bacterium
CAAGCATAAATGATCTGAGCAAAGAAGTCAAGTCGAAAGCGCCGCAAAGGGGTCAAGTCTGCTATTGACTATTAAGACAGGATTTGATATCTGTTACCTTTAGAAAATAAATATAGGATTGAAAAACATGTCGAGGCCATTGAGGATTATATATGACGGAGCCTGGTATCATGTAATGAACAGGGGCCGGCGGAGTGAAGAGATATTCTCTGGTGTGGGAGATGATTCATTTGTTGACAAAATAAGGGAAAAATTCTTTAAAGAAAAACAGCACGTGGAGGTGCCGGAATCAAAGGTTTTAGCACCGGACATCAACAGGATAAAACAAGCGGTTTGCAGTCAATACAAGATAATCCCGGATGATTTGCTTGTATCCAGGAGAGGGGCAGCAAATGAAGCCCGTAATGTTGCTATTTATTTGATACGGCAATATACCGGTGAAAAGCTCACAGCGATCGGAAAAGAATTTAATATTTCAAAATATAGTACGGTAAGCAGTGTTGTTTCGAAAGTTGGAAACGAACTTCAAAAAGATAATCAGCGTTCTGCTTTTTCCAGATCCTTTTCTGTATCTCTTGTAAAATCTGCTGTCATGAAATCGAGAGTAATCGGCAGCCCCAGGTCCATATGCGCGTGATGCTGTATACCTATTTTTCCTTCACGCATATTACATTCCAGAAGATGTCCTCCATGATGAAAATCATCAGACAAAAAATGAAAATGGTATCCCGGAACAGTAACTGAAGAAATAAAAGGGGGAGAGTAAAACCCGACTATTGTTCCATAAATATCGCTGTATTCAAATTCCGGCTGTTCCTTTGTGACTTCAACCAGGGGACGGTAATTATCCTGTTTTGGAACAGATCTGGTGCGAACATATTTAAAAAGTCCGTCAATGCGAATTGAATAGAGCATATTTCTTGAAGGTACGCATTTATCAAGGAGATCGTTAAACTGTTGATAATTATGCTCACCGCTTACTTCTTCTGCGGCATCCGCCCTGAAAAAGGTAACACAGGAAAATGGAGTCTGCACATCGTCGTCAACTGTTTCAACCTTGCCGTTAGCCAAAAGCTGAAAAACCTTTCCGTCAAGCATGACCATTTCACCATCAAGATTGTTAAAGGTTCCGATACCAAAGTCCCCCCTTTTCTTAATATCAGAAATCAGGGTGTCCTCCTCATAGAGTCCTTCAACAAGTGCGTTAACCGGAGCTGAAATATAGATCGGGTTCGCCTTTTTCATATATTCCTCAATCGCAGCATTGGTAACCTCTTCTTTTGTTCTTCGGGAACGCAGCGCCTCTGTCACTATTAATTTATCCATTTTTTTTGATATATCTATCTGCATTAAGGCTCCTTGTTATTGTGAAGCAGGGTTATGAAAGGGGTTTATAATATAAAAAATAAATTTAATTTGCTATTACGGATGCTTTCTCCTTTTGTCTAGGATCAACTTTTGTCTTTTTCAATTTATTAAAGTAATATATTTGGTTCTTTCGTAAAAAAGTTGAAAAATATAGGAAATTTCTAAAACAAAGGATAGCTAAATATTTGTAAATACATCGGATTTCACGTAATCAGGTGGAATTATTAGTGCGAAGAAAAAAACTACCGGAGGCAAAACCCTATGCAATTAAAGACTATAACAGAATTATTAGACATTCCAAATTATAAATTGGCAGAGGAATTACCATCAGATAATAAAGAGCATATACATTATTTATTAGAGCAAAGGGGTCTACTATTGACTATTAAAACAGGATTTGATATTTGTTACCTTTAGAAAATAAAAATAGGGCTGAAAAATATGTCGAGGCCATTGAGGATTATATATGACGGAGTCTGGTATCATGTGATGAACAGGGGTCGGCGGGGAGAAGAGATATTCTCTGGTGTGGGAGAGTATCAGGCCTTTATTGATCTTTTGCAGGAATCATGCAGGATGCTTGATCCGAATAAAGGCCGGCAGCTCAGTGCTTCTAAGCAGTGTTGTTTTGAAAGTTGTAAATGAACTTCAAAAAGAAGATATTATAGACCTAATAACAAGAGTCTGGAACATTAGATGCTTGAAAAGAAATTAAAACAATATTTTGGTTATAATACTTTTCTGAATGGTCAAAAAGATGTTATTTCAAAAATTATTGAGGGCAAGTCAGCAGCAGCTATATTTCCCACTGGTGCTGGAAAATCAATGTGCTATCAACTCCCTGCCATTTTACTTCCTCACCTAACCTTAGTTGTTTCTCCTTTATTATCATTAATGAAAGATCAGCTTGATTTTTTGCAAAGTAAAAACATACTAGCAGCACGACTTGATTCTACTTTAGAAAAAGATGAGTATAATAAAATTCTGCAGCAAGCAAAACACGGAGATTTGAAAATCCTTATGATTTCTGTTGAACGTTTTAAAAATGAACGTTTTAGAAGTCAACTCAGTCAGATGGCTATTTCTCTTATGGTCGTAGATGAAGCTCACTGTATTTCAGAATGGGGACATAATTTTCGACCTGAATATCTCAAAATACCGGTTTATAAAGAAGAATTTAAAATTCCTCAAATTCTTCTTTTAACAGCGACTGCCACAAAAGAAGTAGCTGATGATATGAGTCGTAAATTAGAAATTGGAATTGAAGATTTTGTTATTACCGGATTTTACCGAAACAACCTGACCTTACAAATTACTTCTGCTCATGAATCAGAAAAAAAAGGGAAACTTCTTGATTGTATTAATCTTGCACCTAAGGCTTCCACTATTGTTTATGTAACCCTACAAAAAACAGCCGAAGAAATTGCAAATTTTCTATCAGAAAACAAGGTAAATGCATGTGCCTATCACGCAGGCATGAAAAGTGATGAGAGAGAGATCATTCAAAACAAATTTATGAATAGTGACATTGATTGTATTGTCGCAACAATCGCTTTTGGAATGGGCATTGACAAAAAGGATATTCGTCGAGTCATTCATTACGACATGCCAAAATCCATTGAAGGTTACAGCCAGGAAATTGGTCGTTCCGGAAGAGATGGCAAAAAATCATTTTGTGAAGTACTTGCTAATAGAGACAATATAAATATATTAGAAAATTTTGTGTATGGGGATACTCCTGAAAGAAAGTCTATTCATAAATTGCTTGAAAAAATTGTAACTACTGAAAGCAATCAGTTCGAAGTTAAAATTTATTCCTTGTCACACGATTTAAACATTCGTGCTCTGCCGCTAAAAACACTACTTGTATACCTTGATATGGAAAATATTATCACTCCCAAATATTCTTATTTTGAGGAATATGCTTTTAAACAGGTTAAAGACCAAGAATTTATCATTGATCAATTCAAAGATGAACGGCAAAAGTTTGTCAAAAAAATATTTGAATCCTGCAAAACTAAAACAGTATGGACCTATGCTGACATTCCAAACATTCTTGCATCTTACAATACAGAACGCACACGGATAATTACTGCATTAGAATATTTTTATGAGCAAGGCTGGATTGATATGGAGTCTAAAACAGCAATAGATGTTTATCAAATAAACAATAAAGATATCAACACAAAACAGGTTTCCGATAAAATACATGCCTTGTTTATTGAAAAAGAAAAACATGATATTGACAGAATACACAATATGATTCACTTTTTTGAAAGTAGAATCTGTTTATCTAAAAATCTTGCTAATTATTTTAATGAAACACTTCCCTTTGAAAAATGCGGACACTGTTCTGTTTGTAATGAGGGTAAAACTACCATAGAACAATCCATTACTCTAAAACCTCTTGATAGTTTTTCCTATTCTGAAATTTCAGCCGATTTTATAAACTCTACTGAAGATCAATTTTCAATTTTAAATCTGATAAAATTTCTTTGTGGTATAACAATACCACTTTTTACAAAGCTAAAACTGAAGAAATTAGAGCATTTCGGAGTGTTTGAAAAGTATCCTTTTTCGAATGTTCAGGAGTGGGTTGAAAGTAATTGTTAAGCAGTTTGCTTCAGAATTTAATCTTTTCGTAAGTTGTTATAGCTGAAAGATAAAATAAAAAGAAGGAGTGGTTATGAAGTATTGGAAATGTATGGTCTGTGGTTATATCCACCCGGGGGATGAGTCGCTTGAAACCTGTCCGGTCTGTAAAGCCACAAAAGATAAATTTGAAGAAATGCCAGAGGAAGAGGGTAAGGAAGCAAAACAGGCCTATGAAAAAAGAATGGCTAAAAGAAAAGCAAAACAGGCCCAACCGGAGGCAGGGACTGCATCCGGTTCTCAAACCACCGCACCGGGAACTCAGGCAATGGGTGCTTTGGACCGAATTATCGCACTGATGACCAAAGAGAAAGCCCATCCCATTACCGTGCACATGCCCAACGGACTGCTGCCGGTGGTGGTGCTGTTTCTTCTGCTGTCATTTATTTTCGACACCATGGGATTTGCTCAGGCTTCGTTCTACAATCTCGTCGTGGTGGTGCTGGCCATGCCCATGGTTCTGTTTTCCGGTTATGCCGATTGGCAGACAAAGTATGGCGGCCAAATGACACCGGTTTTCAGACAAAAGATTGCCATGGGAATTATTGTTATCCTGCTGTGCGCGGTACTCGTGGTATGGCGCCTTGTAGATGATACGGTTATGACGGCAGGCAATTCTTCCCGGCTCGCCTTCCTGGGCGTACACATCCTTGCCCTGGGAGCGGCAGCATACGCGGGTCACCTTGGCGGAAAACTGGTCTTTGGTGACTAGCCATCAGAATTAATTAGGGACAGCCACTAATTAATTTGTCCGTTGAATTTTGCGCACTCTTTGAAATAAAAGGGGGCAAGACTGCTCTTGGCTCATTCATTCAAGGGCTAAATGCTGACTCTCGTGCTCAGCAAAACATGATGTGTACAAACAACGTGATTTGTATGCAGGTTTTAGAGGTGAACACATGGACCGTCGGAATTTTTTAAAATTTCTGGGATATGCCCCGTTAGTACTCCCCCTCTCCGCAGCAGTCACCGGATGCAATATAGAGCCGGATGGTGAGCCCGTCACTGTTTCCATGGTAAAAAACGACGATGCGGCCGAAGCAATTAGCCAGGCAATAGAGCTTGCCGGCGGCCTTGATTTTATCGCTCCAGGAGACAGTGTACTACTTAAAATCGCACTTAATTCGGGCAGCGTTTTTCCTGCCACCACGAGCCCCTTTCTCATCACACAACTCATCAGTCTTTTAAAAGCCAGTGGAGCAGGCACCATCTATGTGGGTGACAAATCGCCCACCTGGCAGGATACCGCGGCTTGCCTGAATGATACCGGTATTTATCAGGCTGCAGTTGATGGGGGTGCTGAAATTGTTATTTTTGAAGATGCTGACATGGTGCCGGTCAGGCCTGAAACTGCCCTGTGCTGGCCTGCGGGCTTTTCTATGCCCGGGATATTTAACCGGGTGGATCATATCATTGCCCTTCCCACCCTGCGAACCCATATGCTTGCAGATTTTACCATGGGGATAAAAATATTTGTGGGCGCCATACCGCAGAAGGACCGCTATGCCATGCACAGCTCGCTTTTATTTAAGAAGGCAATTTCTGAAATTCCTCTTTGCACAGACAAAATCCGTTTTTCCATCCTTGATGCCCGGGAAGGATTTAACCGGGATGGCCCTGATTCCGGCCCTCTTATTAAACCAGGCATTATCATTGCCGGTTCCGATCTTGTGGCCGTTGATGCTGTAGGTCTTGCTCTTCTGAAAACCACTGATACGACGCTCAAGCTTAAGGCAACCAGAGTCTGGAACCATCCGACCATCAAAAGGGCAGTCCAGGTGTTATCCCCGGGCCTTTCCAATGCAACCCTCACGCTTGTTGATGAAAACATTGATACCATAGCTGAAATACGCAAACAGTTACTTTAGGTTTGTGGATTTTGGAGCATTTAAGGTAGGTGATGGTAAAGTGATAATTGAACATATTTACTTTGGCGCCGGGGAGAGTTTTTATGACGACGCTATATCTATTGCAAAACTTAAGTACCCGGATTTAGAGGATTTGGTTTTAGATTAAAGGAAAACAAAATTTCGTTTATATAATAGATAATTATTAGACGCTCCGTTTTACAATCTCCTATATGCAACACAAATCCTTAATTATCTGTTTCTAGAATATTTCACTTTTGTACTCCAGATGTTGTGGGCTAACCGTTTCTTTTCCCCCTGTTTATTTTAATAATTATCAGTTAATGAGTATTATTCTGGCTTCTCTTGTGGTTTTTCTTGGGAGGGTGCTAATGATAGTTTTTTACCCTTATTTATCTTCCAATAAATTACCATTGCTTTTCTATATATATGCGAATATATTTAATAACTAACGAAATTAAATTAAAATATATTTGATTAGCGTGTTTGCGGGGGAAGAACGTGTGAAGACTGATTTACAATAGTCGAGTTGTCAAAGGAAAGATGATCCGGTTTTTTTTAAATGTAGAGGTTTAAAGGAAAGCGGATAATTTTGAGAAATAGCCAGGAGAAGGTTTCAGGTTGTAATAATCTTTAAAGGGAGAATACAAAATGTATCAAAACGATTTTAATTTAAAGAAGAATGTTAGGCGATTGAATTGTCATCAGAACTTTTTTTTAAGTTCCCAACCCTTTTTAGTGCTGTTTATTTTTATTTTGTCCTTATATATATTCGGAATTGAAAGATCTGCCCATGCGTTTGAGTTTCAGAACTCGGGTGAAATCAGCAAACTAAGAGAGAAATTGAAGCTTGAATCAAAATTAGAACTTGTCAAAAATATTAATAACAATAAATCTGTTTATGCATTAGTACCTCCAAGACCCGGTGAAACCAGTGAACAGAGAAAAAAAGAGGATTTTGAATTAAGATTAAAACATGCTGAAAGTATTCATAATGGTAATTTTGATAATAACTTTTTAACAAAAGAGATTGTTGAGGCTAGGCAGACAGTAACAGGTATTGATGCCTCACGGGTGCTTGAAGAGCCACCCGCAAACGACGAGTGTGCAAACAGCATCACTGTTGAATTTGATGTGCCTGTCATGGGATCAACTCAAGAAGCCACGGGTACTGATGTGTCCAGTTGTGCTTACAACACTGATACCTTGGATGTCTGGCATAACTATACGCCCATCGTATCGGGAGAAGTTACCATCACCACAGAAGGAAGCGACTTTGACACTACGCTGGCCATATTTGATGCCTGCGGAGGAACGGAACTGGATTGTAATGATGATATGCGTGGCGTAACTTCCCAGATCGTCTTCTCCTTGACTGCCGGTCAGACCTATCAGATTCGTGTCTCAGGTTATGGCGGGGACACGGGAAATTATGTTCTGACTATTGATCATAGAAGCAATATCACCGGTACAGTCACTGGTCCGGGTGGCGTGACCCCGCTTGAGGATATTCACGTTCGTGCTTATCATTGGAATGGTACTAATTCCTATTGGGAATATGTTGGTTCTTCAGATACCGATGTTGACGGCAGCTATGATATCGGCGGGCTTGCATCCGGCACCTACCGGGTTGAGTTTAGAGATAACAACGGCAATTACTTAACAGAATATTACAATGACGAGTCCAGCCTTGATTCTGCTGATGATATTTCGGTAACGGTCCCGCAGATAGTAACAGGTATTGATGCCTCACTGGCGCTTGGAGGGCACATCACCGGTACAGTCACCGGTCCGGATGGCGTGACCCCGCTTCAGGATATTTATGTTCGTTCTTATCATTGGAATGAGTCTAATTCCTATTGGGAATATGTTGGTTCTTCATATACCGATGTTGACGGCAGCTATGATGTCGGCGGGCTTGAATCAGATACTTACAGGATTGAGTTTAGAGATAACAACCGCAATTACTTAAAAGAATATTACAACAATAAATCAAGCCTGGATCTGGCTGATGATATTGCTGTAACAGCTCCGCAGACAGTAACCGGTATTGATGCCTCACTGGCGCTTGGAGGGCACATCACCGGTACAGTCACCGGTCCGGATGGCGTGACCCCGCTTCAGGATATTTATGTTCGTTCTTATCATTGGAATGAGTCTAATTCCTATTGGGAATATGTTGGTTCTTCATATACCGATGTTGACGGCAGCTATGATGTCGGCGGGCTTGAATCAGATACTTACAGGATTGGGTTTAGAGATAACAACCGCAATTACTTAACAGAATATTACAACAATAAATCAAGCCTGGATCTGGCTGATGATATTGCTGTAACAGCTCCGCAGACAGTAACCGGTATTGATGCCTCACTGGCGCTTGGAGGGCACATCACCGGTACAGTCACCGGGCCGGATGGTGTGACACCGCTTGAGGATATTGAGGTTCAAGCTTATATTTGGAATGAGTCTAATTCCTATTGGGAATATGTTGGTTATTCATATACCGATGTTGACGGCAGCTATGATGTCGGCGGGCTTGCATCCGGCACCTACCGGGTTGAGTTTAGAGATAACAACGGCAATTACTCAACAGAATATTACAACAACATCTCAAGCCTGGATCTGGCTAACGATATTGCAGTAACGGCTCCGCAGACAGTAACCGGTATTGATGCGTCTTTGGCGCTTGCAGGTCATATCTCCGGTACAGTCACCGGTCCGGATGGTGTGACACCGCTTGAAAATATTGCTGTGCTCGCATATGTGTGGGATG
>CAYLYF010000139.1:0-8488 GCA_964387595.1 uncultured Thermodesulfobacteriota bacterium
TGTGCCATCTATTATTTTTGCCATAATCTGTCGCAACATAAACTCTGCTGATTTGTTCAGAAACTCAACAATAGCACAACATTTTTACTCTCAGGGTTCTTTTTTAAGTAATACAATCGATCAGTTTAGGTTTAAAAAGCAACTTAAAATAATTTATTTTTGCAATCGCTTGCAAAAATAACGCGGTTATATATGTTAGGTCAATCTATGATTTTATATGTTTCCTTTCCTTTCTCCATTATTTTTTGAAATTGTTTTATTTTTGGGTTTCTGCTAACATATCTAAATATGCTGGCTGGAAATTAAAATTCCTGTCCATACTGTTTTAATTGACCTTTCAGAGGTTCCGGATGTTATTCCACACAGATCGGCACACGCTTTCCGGCAGTTATGATATCGCTTTTAGAAAAAAAAATAATTCATCTATATTAACCATAAACAACTTTTATCAGGAGGACCCCATGAAAAAATTATTTATTTTAGCTTTATGTTCACTCGCTGCATTTGCCGGTCTGACCGGCTGTGGTGAGAAATCAGAAGAAAAAATGGCTGCGGAGATGATTGAAAAAAGCAGCGGTGGAAAAGCAGAAGTCGATATTGAAAAAGGAAATATGGTCATAAAAACTAAAGAGGGTGAAATGGTCATCAATGCTGACGCATCAGCCAAGCTTCCTGATGATTTCCCCAAGGATGTCTTTGTGATAAAAGGGGCTGACGTTAAAATGACCATGGACATGCCACAGGGGAAGACCGTCTCTTTTTTAACCAAAGAGGACATGGCTTCAGTTTTTGAAAAATATAAAAAAGAGATGGCGTCAAACGGCTGGAATCAGCAAATGGCCATGAACCTGGGCGATGGTGCTTCCCTGGTCTGTGAAAAAGGGGATCGTATGGCAAATATTACCATTGCCAAAGATGAAGAAGGCACCATGATCAATGTGGTTATTGCAAAGAAATAATTTGGGGAAACAAACGAACCGCAGCGATAAGGCTGCGGTTTATCTTTTTTATAAATTATGATATCTTTGTTTAAAGATAACTTAATCCATTTTAAACTGCTTTAATGAGAAAAATATGAGCATACAAATACTTTCACCGCTTAACAATCCAAACGAGGTACAGCCCTTAATAGAGGAGGGCGCAGGCGCGTTCTACTGCGGACTATTGCCGGACAAGTGGCGTCAGAACTATACGGTTGCAACCTCCCTGAACCGGAGACAGGAAAACAACCCCATTATTGGTACCAGTCCGCACATGACCACCTTTGCAGAGCTTGAAAAAAGCGTGTCCCTGGCAAAAGAGAAGTCCATACCAATCTTTCTCACTTTAAATGAACACTACTACAGCAACCCCCAGTATAAGTTTCTCACGGAGTATGTTGAAAACGCCATAAAAGCGGGGGTCACTGGTTTTATTGTGGGTGATATCGGTATGATGATCACCATCCTTGAGATGGACAAATCAATTAAGCTCCATGTAAGTACGGCAGGCACAGCCTTTAACTCGGAAACGGTCCATTTTTATCGTGACCTCGGAGCCTCACGGGTGATCCTTCCCAGGCATCTTTCGCTTGAAGAAATCGGAGAGCTGGCTGAAAATGTAAAAGATATTGAACTTGAGGCTTTTATTCTTAATTCAAGATGTGCAAACGTTGACGGGTTCTGTACGTTTCAGCACGGCCTGGCAGACTTTATCCCGGACAAAGACCAGAAGAAAAACTATGAAAATGCCTGTATGGTTATTTACAACATAACGGCTGATGTCAGGGGCGTAGAAGAGGATGAAGCAGAAGAGATCTTAAAAAATAAGATTTCCTGGGAAAGACAGCATTTCTGGTCCGCCATGCATATCGACGACCGCCCCTGCGGCGTATGTGCACTTTATGATTTTGAGGAAATGGGCCTTGCCGGGGTAAAGATCGTCGGCAGACAGAACAAGACAGAAAAAAAGATCAAAGATGTAAGATTTATCAAAAATCTTCAGAATTATATTAAAGAAAAGAAACCCGGCAAACAGGAATACAGAAAACACTGTCAGGAAATGTACCAGCAGACCTATGACAGTCCCTGTCTTGTTTTTAAGTGCTACTATCCTTCGGTAATGGAAGGCGTCTAAACCGAGTGCGGATTTCGGAATGAAGATTGCGGAATAAACTTAATGAAGATTTAACTACATATGAAATAAAACGAGTGTCGAGTGGTGAACAACTATGGAACCGTCATACCTAAAAGCATACAAAGACAAAAGTCTTCAGCATAGAATTGATGATGCCCTGGCAATGCTGACCTCCTGTAAGATCTGTCCCAGAAAATGCGGGATCAACCGGATCGAAGGTGAAAAGGGCATTTGTCAAACCGGTCGAAACGCCATTGTGGCAAGCGCCGCGCCACATTTTGGAGAAGAAGCCCCTCTGGTGGGCAGATACGGATCCGGAACTATATTTTTCAACGGCTGCAATTTAATGTGCTCCTTTTGCCAGAACCATGATATCAGCCATGAAACTACAGGGGAAGAGGTGTCTGCGGAAAAACTGGCGGATATCATGATGTCTCTGCAGAAGCAGAGAGTCCAGAACATAAACTTTGTGACCCCGACCCATGTTGTCCCCCAGATCCTTGAAGCACTTCCGCTTGCCATTGAAAAAGGCTTTAATCTTCCGCTGGTGTATAATTCAGGCGGTTACGATAGTGCTGATACACTCAAGCTTCTTGACGGAATTTTTGATATCTATATGCCGGATTTTAAATTTTCAGGTGATATTTCCCCCATCTTTTACTGTAAAGCGCCGGACTATCCCGGAGTTGTTAAAAGCGCCATTAAAGAGATGCACCGACAGGTGGGTGACCTTGTGCTTGATGAGAACAACCGTGCGATAAAAGGGCTTCTGGTGAGACACCTGGTGATGCCGGATCATGTTGCGGGTACCCAAGAGGCCATGCATTTTCTTGCAAAAGAAATTTCAGAAAACACCTATGTCAATATAATGGACCAGTATCATCCCTGCGGCGCCATTAAGTCTTTTCCGGAACTGGGTCGAAAAATAACCGCTGAAGAATTTCAGGAAGCCATTGATGACGCTTTGTCAGAAGGCATCACACGGCTTGACAACCGGAAGCGTGATTTTCTTTTTCAGTGGAGATAAGCCTGGTGTTCAAAAGAACATCAAAAACAAACCATAGATATCTCACACCCGCTTCGCTCGAGCCACCAGTACACAGAGAAAAGCTGGGTGTGAAAAACCAATAAACAAAACGCCGTTCTTTGTGGTGAAATTCAACTTAGTAATTATCCATGGCTAAAAGCCGTAGCCTTAGGTTGGTCCCCAATGGGGACTGTGGGAAATCGGGGCCCCATTTTGGCCGTGCCGCAGTTATAGGTTTTTTTGTGAATCTAAGGCGACACATGTTTGAGTCCCGACAGATCGGGACGAGTTTGTGACGCCGACCGCAAAAAATCCTGTAACAAGGAAATCCCGTTTTACGGGACCGCGCAAAGGGTGCCTTTTCTTTGTTACTTTCTTTGGAACAAGCAAAGAAAGTAAGGCAAATAATGTTTTTCAAACAATTAACTTAAACACCGAAGCACTGAAAGCTTATCGAGTCACACGACAAAAAGCCGAGGTTTAATCTTATAATTAAACCGACGATTCAAAAACGTAAACCCGCCTTCTAACCCAATAACATACTGAGACATTCAGATGTTTTACTACTCATTTAATAATTTTCTTAGGGAACGGTTCGGTGAAAGGGTACAAAAAATCACCCTTGACGCAGGCATGACCTGCCCGAACCGGGACGGCACCAAGGGGACTGGCGGCTGTATTTACTGTGACCCAAGGGGATCGGGCAATGACGGCAGAAAAAAATATCCGGACATCAAATCCCAGGTCATCGCCGGAAAGAACTTTCTTTCAAAGCGTTATAAGGCAAAAAAGTTTATTGTCTATTTTCAGTCCTTCAGCAACACCTACGCCTCTGTGGAAAAACTAAAAGAAATGTATGACCATGCTATTTCTGTTCCGGGAGTGGTGGGGCTTTCTGTTGCCACCCGGCCGGACTGTCTCTCAGAAGAGGTTCTTGACCTTCTCTCCGGCTACACAGACAAATTAATGGTATGGCTGGAACTTGGAATGCAGTCATCCTGTGACGCGACCTTAAAGCGGATAAACCGCGGCCACACCTATAAAGAATTTTTAAACGGGTTTGAACTTGCGAAAAAACATCCCCTGCTTATCTGTGTTCACATCATTATCGGGCTTCCCGGAGAACAAAAAAAAGAAATGCGGGTAACGGCCGGAGAACTTGCAAGGCTTAAACCAGACGGTGTTAAAATACATTCTCTTTATATTTCAAAAAACACAAAGCTTGAAGAAATTTATCATAAAAAAGAATTCGTTCCTCTTGAGCAGCACGAATTTGTAAATACCGCATGTGATATCCTTGAGATCCTCCCTGACAAAACAGTGGTTCACCGCCTTACGGGCGATCCCGTACCCGGCGAACTGGTTGCACCAGAGTGGGCCGGAGACAAGCACCGGACACTTCAGCTGATAGAAAAAGAGATGGAAAGAAGGAGCAGCATACAGGGCTGCTTGGCCGGCACATAATAAAAAAGCCTCCGCACAATTCGGGGGCTTTTAAACTTACGGCTTTTATCCTAGCTCACTCTCGTTTCCTGTTCGATCAGGCCGATCTGAACAGCATAACGTATAAGTTCCACAGTTGAGTGGATATCCAGTTTTTTCATAATGCTTCCCCGGTGATTTTCAACTGTTTTCGGACTGATATATAAAATCTCAGCAAGCTCTTTTACAGGAGTCCCTTCCACCAGCAGACGAAAGACCTGCTGTTCCCGGGCTGTCAGCTTGTCGTATGCTTCATTAAAGTTTTTTTCCTCCTGAGTCGCAAGTCCCTTAAGCCTGGAAATAACTTCTGGCGCAATAGAACTGTCAATGTGATACAAGCCCTTTGACATGGCCTGAAGGCCCAGGATAAGGTTTTCAGTGGCAGAGTCCTTTAACACATAACTTGAAGCCCCGGCCTTAAACGCTTCGGTAATATAGTCGATCTTTGAATGCATGCTCACGATCATAATCTTGATATCTGGAAAATGACGCCGTATTTCACGGGTCAGCTTAATCCCGTTTTTATCCGGAAGCGTGATATCAATGATCATAATTTCAGGCAGGGTCTCCCGTGCCACCTGCATTCCCTCGGCAGCCGTTCCTGCTTCCCCGGTTACTTCAAATCCATTATGAGTTCCGATTATTGCAATAAGTCCTTTTCTAAAAAGAGTGTGATCATCAACAATTACAATGCTTTTGTTTTTAGACATGGCTTCTGCTCCTTATAGGGGATTATTATGTATATCCGTGTTCCTCTGTTTTTTTGTGACTGGAAGCTTATCTCTCCATTAAGAAGTCTGACCCTCTCGTTCAGATTTACAAGCCCCATCCTTTTTTCTTTTACAGCGTGTGCTTTACAGGCTTTAACATCAAAGCCTTTTCCGTTATCCTCTATCCGGATCACAATGTCAGGAAAAGAGGATATCAGCCTTATGACTACCTTGCCGGCCTCGGCATGCTTTTTTATATTGTTAAGCGCTTCCTGTATTATCCTGTAAATGTTTATCTCCATCTCCGGACACATCAGGTTTTCACCAAAGCCTGTTGCTTTGACATCAATTTCTATTTTTTCTCTTTCTGAAAAATCATCACAAAACTTTAAAACCGTCTTTATCAGACTCAGCTGATCAAGTTCAGGGGGACGAAGATCATAAGACATCCTGCGTACGTCTTTTATGCACTCATGAAGCGTTTTTGACATATCACCGACTTTCCGCCGTGTTTCCATGGAAACGACGGTTTCTTCATTAAACAATGTCTGTGCAGCAATCTTTAAGGATGAAAGATTTTGTGCGATATTATCGTGAAGATCTCTTGCAATTTTTTGCCGTTCAACTTCCTGGGCAGTTAAGATCTCAAGGGACAACGCCTGTATTTGTTCTTCAGCCTCTTTCAGGTCCGTAATGTCAACATGCGCACCGACAACACGTATGGGACGGCCACTTGAGTCTGTTTCAACTGATTTACCCCGGGCCATTATCCACTTGTAACCACTGTTTTTTGACTTAAGACGGAACTCATGATTAAAAAATTCCTTTCTCTCCGCCATAAAGTCCTGGCTTGCTTTTATCATCATCATCCTGTCATCCGGATGGATCAGGCTGAGAAAAGTCTCCTGGGTTATGGGTATCTCATAGGGTTCGTAACCCAGCATGATATACCATCTGGGGATAAAGTAAAATTTAGAAGTTTTTACGTTAAAGTCCCACAGACCTTCATTCGCCGCATCAAAAGCCATTAAAAGGCGGTCACCTACATCCGCCAGGTCTTCTTCTCTTTTCTTTATGGTCTCAGACATCCGGTTAAAGGCCTTTGCAAGCTTACCAATTTCATCCCCGGTTGCGATCCTGACCTTTCCAAAAACCTTCCCCTGTTCCAAAGCGTTAACCGATTCGGTTAACTGATTAAGCGGCAGGGTGATGCTTCTGACGATGTAAAATACGGCGATTGATCCAAGGAGGAAAAAGAGAAAAAAAAGTGACAGGCTTTTTAATATAAGCATATTTATCTGCTGCTTAAGATTATCCCTGTTAATTTTTAAATAAGTAAAGCCGATGATATTTGTTTTTTCGACAAGTGATTTTTCATCCAGAAAAATATTGTTTGCATTGTCCGGGTTAATGGAACTTGTCATCACCGGAGAGAAAAATTCAAATGTGTTTTTACCCGAGAAGGAAAAAGAAGAAAAAGAGGAAGAAATTTTTTTAAATACCGCTTTTTTATCTGCGGGGTTTTTTTCATAGGGCTGTTCCAGTACAGCCGGGTCTTTCGTCTGCTTCTTTTCCAGAAGCAGGCCGTCTTTACTGTATACGGCTATCTCAATAATTTCTTTTTGACCTGAAATCTTTTCCACTGCATTTTTCAGCATCTCCCTGTTTTCCGCAAACAACCCTATCCGTGATGTGTCGGCAAGCATCTCTGATAAAAGCAGACCGTTCCTGATGGTGTTTTCGGTAAGAGAATTGCTCTGATGGAAGATAAAAAACGCAATAATAGAAGACGAGTAGATAAACAGAAATAGAATAAATACTGTTATGATCTTTGTTGCGAGACTTTTTTTCAGTATTCTGAAAAAACTAAAACCCATGGTCTCCCCCTCAGTTGACCTTACTGGCTTTTCCCATCACTCCTTCTGCAAGTACAACCCCAAGTTTTCTGGCTACTTTTTGGTTAATCGCAACAACTGTTCTTGCGGCTGCTTTCTGGTTTTCGCATATTACCGCACCCCCCGCATCGGCAAGCTGCTCATATCTTACCTGTTTCCCAGACAGAATATTTTTTGCCATAATACCGGCCTGCCTTCCGACATCCTCCGGATCGATGCCAACAGAGATTAAAGCACCCATCTCAACATATTTTTTTGAAAAGGTAAGCACCGGAAGATTTTTTTCCATGGAGAACAGAAATAAAAATTCAAGTGTCTCGGGGGTAACCGTTGTTGTATCCGGAAACATCCAGTAAGCATCTATTTTGTCTGCCATCTCTGCAATAGCCGGCGGCACCTGTTTAGAATTTTTTATTTCTCTGGTAATAAGGTTAATTCCGGTTTCCTTTGCACTCTCTTTTGCTCTTTTTACCAGAGGACCGGTCTTTTCAGGATCATAAAGAATACCGATATTTTTTATGTGAGGCATAGCAAGCTCAAATGTTCTGAGCTGTTGGTCCTGCGAAATATTAATGCACACACCGGAAAGGCTTTTCTCTTTTTTATGAAAAATACCGGAGTGCATGACCATAAAATAAAGAACGGGAATATCCTTAATACTTTGCACTTCCTTTAAAGCATCAAACCCTATGGCAATTATCATTTCAGGTTTTGTTTTTCTTACTTCTCTTATTATGTTCTTATCTTTCAGATCCGTAAGATATAACCTTTGAACCGATGATTCCGCTGTTTTTTTAAAACCTTCAAGAGCGTCTTCATAGGGTTTTACTCTGCTGCTCTGCAGGGCTGTTATCCTTTGTCCGGCTTCGAAAGACAAGCTAAAGAAAAAAAGGATAAATATCATTAAAACGGTTAAGCTCTTTTTTTCAGACATGATCTATCTAATTTTAAAGGTTATGCCGTCTGCTTTAATAAAGTAGCTGCCAATTGTTTTTTTACTATTGTACTTCTTTTTTTAAAATAAGATATAGGGTAAAACCCTCATTTTTTTCTGGGGGTCACCCCCAGGTTTTTCTGAAAAAACCCACGCTTTTTAGTTTATTTAGCTGTAAACAAACAATCTATATTAACAATGTTCTTTATTTAATAAAATCAAGACTTAAAGTTTCAACGTTTCGGCTTTAAATATAAAATTAATTAAATGTATATATAGAGCCTGTCCCAATTTTGCTTATTTCAAGTTTTAATGGACAGACAGG
>CAYLYF010000140.1:0-8285 GCA_964387595.1 uncultured Thermodesulfobacteriota bacterium
GGGTGGGGGATTTTCAAGTGGCCACAGGTGGGGGATTTTGGGTGGCCATCGGGGAGCTTAAAGAAAAATACAAAAAGTTGACAAAAGAAGGTCTGATATCATGTGATGATGAAATACAGTCTGCTGATACTGATGTCTCTCAAGAAAATATTACAAACTCTATTGGAATGACATTTGTTTACATAAGGCCCGGCTCATTCATGGTGGGCAGTCCTTCTGATGGAATTGGAAAACCGGATACTGAAATCAGACGCCAGGTAACGCTAAAAAAAGAGTATTATATGCAGACCACTCCGGTGACCCAGACGCAGTGGGAAGCAGTGATGGGCAGCAGCCCTTCAGAGTTTAAAACGGGAGATCGTCCGGTTGAGATGGTGAGCTGGGATGACTGTCAGGAATTTATTAAAAAACTCAACAGGAATGAAGATTCAACAAAGTACCGTCTGCCGACCGAAGCTGAGTGGGAGTATGCCTGCAGGGCAGGTACAACGACTGCTTTCTGTAGTGGTGAAATTGTCTCTGAAGAAGGTTTTGACCCTAACCTTGACAAGGTCGGCTGGTATGATCAGAACTCTGAAAAAAAGACCCACCCTGTAGCTCAAAAACAGCCCAACGCATGGGGTTTATATGATATGCATGGAAATGTATGGGAATGGTGTCAGGACTTGAATGAAGATTATTTATTAAACAGTGTAAATGACCTGACCTGTTCTGTTGATGCCGAATCTTTTCATGTGGTTCGCGGTGGTAGTTGGTATGGTTTCGCCAGGTACTGTCGGTCTGTTAATCGCACTTATTACAGTCACGATGGTCGTACCTACTATCTGGGTTTTCGGCTTGCCCGAACTCTGTAAAATATTTTCCAGAAGATTAAAATGAAAAAAACATTCAGGTCTTTGTCAATTTTGTTAATGATGCTTTTATCTTTTATATTATTTGCCTGTTCCTGTGACATAGATCAAACCACCTTCAAGACCGGGGATATGGAAAATCTTGTTCAGGCAGCAACCGATAAAGTAAGGGCGGAGTACCCCAATGCAGAGCTTTATGGTTATATTGGATATACTAATCTAGGCGCACAAAATGCCGTGCTAAACCGGCTGGCAATGACTGAAGCTGTTTTCTGTTATAATAAATCAGATAATGAAATCATTAGTATCCAGTATAAAGATGGCGCTTTTCAGGCGATCCAGCTAACGCTGGATAGTTATATCCAACATGACAATCTGGAGCTGTTATTGGACATGAGTCTGAAGGAGGCTGAAACAAAACTTCGAGCCACAGGTTATTGCCAGGATTACAGCCAGGTCAGACTGGTGATTTCACCACATGATTTAAATACTGATGCCTATTATGTATTCTTTATTCCGGCTATGGATGGCTGTGTTTTTGTTCATACGGAATCGGGAGAAGTCGACTTTTTACATTTAAACAAGCAGACAAATTCTGAAAGAAATTTATCTGTAGATGATACTCAACCAGGTTCCGATGCTTTTTTTACTCAAGTAATTCAAACTGCAAAACAGGTCTTATCTGATGTTCGCTTTTTGCAAACAGCTGTAGGGCGCAATGCTGCCGGTCAATATGTAGGCGAAATTGATGGGCTTGATAGCTGGACTCTTACTGCAATCACATCCGATTATAGTAATAGTGTTGAAGTTGATTATAATTCAGGAAATTTTACAGCTTCTAAGCTAGCATATTCTGTAATGGTAGGTTTGATTTCATTTAACGTTCCCTGTGCCATTGATGCTGATGAAGCTCTTGTCGCTGCTAGAAATGCAGGCTATAATGAAAAAATAAGTTCACTGGAGTTGTGGTGGCCTTGTATACAGAACGCAGTTGAGCCTGTGTATCAGATTACTTTTGAACCGGATCCTGATAATTATGGGATTTCAGAATCTGTAGATGTGGGGGCAAAAAACGGCAAGATCAATCCCTATTAATTAAGGCTTGTACCCTAAACCCATGTTGATAAGCAATTCAAAGACAGTTGTGAAAATCCGGCTTAGAAGCAGTTCATTGTTATGATTTTATTAATATTCTAACTCTTCTGTAAAATTGAGAAGTTATCTGAAAGGCAGCGGAAGCAGGCAAAAAATTTTATGCCCAGGTGGCAAGGTTTGCGGACCTGCAACGGGAAGTATAATACTTAACGGCTTTCTTTCATCTTTTCAAGAAGCGCATAAGGCACCTTAAGTTTTCCCTTGCCGGTTCCAAGCTCAATCCCCTTTATTTTTTTTCCGTGAAAATCACTGCCGCCGGTTATTAAGAGACCATATTTATCAGCAAGATTTGTGTAAAGTTCTATTTGTGCGGGCTTGTGGTCAGAGTAGTAAGTTTCAATTCCCTTTAGTCCGTAGTCCACCAGTTTTTTGACCTGCGTTTCTATCTCTTCATCTGTTTTGCATTTGAGGGTTGACGGATGTGCCAGAACAGGGATCCCGCCTGCATTTAATATATGGGAGATCGCGTCTTTCGGCTGAAACCTGAATTTGTCTTCATAGCCGGGCGCCCCTTTTTTCAGGTACCGGTTGAAAGCCTGCTGAGTTGTTTTAACATAACCCCTATTTATAAGTACTTTTGCAAAATGAGGCCTTCCCACCTGTCCTGAGCCAGCTACTTTTAATATTTCATCGTAATCAATATTAATGCCGATTTTCTGGAGGTTCTTTACAATTCTCGGGTTCCGCTCAGCTCTTGCTTTTTTAAGTACGGAGATATTGTCAATGAATGTTTGATCCTTAAAATCAATGTAGTACCCCAGTATGTGCATGGTATGTTCAGGATATTCTGCGCTTATTTCGATTCCCGGTACGACCTCAATGTCACATTCTTTCCCGGCTTTTGTTGCTTCTTCTACACCTTCAGACGTGTCATGGTCAGTGAGGGCAATTGCGTCAAGGTCTTTTTCTTTGGCGTACTGAACCAGTTCTGTGGGTGTCAGCATACCGTCTGATGCGGTTGAATGTGAATGGAGATCTATCATATTTTTGCGGGCCTGATTCTATTTTTGTTTAAAATTATTTTGTTCCGTAACCTTAAAATTGCATACCGTATATTAAGGGACAAGAATTATAGTTTTTCCCGGTTTTTCGAGAAACCATGGGTGAAAAAACAATTTTCACCGTTCGCTTCGCAGGAGTCACAAAGCATGCTGAGAAAGACAGGGAGGCAGACTAATAAACCAAACAGTTTATATAGCCTGTCCCGGGGCTTGATCGAAAGGCTCTATGCACCATGCCCTATGCTATTCGGTTACCAGGGTTTGAAAATAATTCCTTTTTCCTGGAGCATGGATTTTAGTTTGTCCGCAGTTTCTTCAGAGCTGCTTTCCTCGCGAATTCTCATGTCATAGGCAATATCTGTTGTCAGGTTATCGCCAACCCATACTGTTTCTATCTTTTCAGCGGAGATAATGGTTTTCATTATCTCAAGGTCTTCCTGAGTAAGCTCAATTGCTGTTATTATAAGGATAATTCCCGCATCAATTAGAATGTTTGCGACTTCAGAGAGTCTTCTAATATGTTCCTGACGCTGGTTTTCTTTACCTTTGATATCAGCATCTATTCCGTAGAGGACATTTCCGATGCCAAGGAAGTAGACGATTTTTCCGTCTTCAAAAAGTTTGTCCTCAAGAGTCTTGGCTATTTCTTTTCTTCCCGTGTCTTTAGTTCCGGTGAGAATAATCAGAGTTGATTTCTGATTATATTTTTCAGCACGTTGTTCTGGTGCGATAATACTTTTTTCCCATTTGTAATTCCTGAGCATGACAGTGTCTCTCAGCCAGGTCTGTTTATCATCCAGGGCTTCTGAAATGATGCCGCCGCCGCGAATCTCATAATTGTCTACGATCACAAACCTGCTGGTGCCTTCCATGTCTGATGCAAGGTCAAAGGCGGCTGCTTTGTTCAGTTTAAGGATACATTCCGCGACATCATGGCGCTCTATCTGATTGATTTTCACTTTGGCATTTAAATCGGAGGCATCAATGATTCTTGTTATTTCTTCGAGTTTTGCCGGGATACGGGCGGTGCCGATCTTGAACAGATACTCTTTTTTCATGACCATGGGATCTTTGCCAAGCCAGAACAGGTTTACTTTGATTCTGGATGTCACAGCTGGTTTTAGCTGATCAGCTCTTACCGCGATTTCTCCCCTGGTGATGTATATCTGTTCTTCCAGAGTGAAGCCTGCTGCGTAGCCGCATTCTGCATTTGCCCTGGAAGGTGCATTAAAAACTTCGATGTTTTTAACTTTACTTTTTTTTCCTGATGGGAAAAAGATGAGTTCATCTCCTTTATTAACTGTTCCTGTTTCGATTGTCCCAACCACAATTCTGCGATTGTCACCGAATCGTGTAAATTTATAAACATCCTGTACTGGCATTCTGAAGGGTTTGTCCATCTTTGTGGGTTCTTTTTTAAGTTTTTCCAGGATCTCAAGCACAGTCTCTTTTTTATACCAGGGGGTTTTTCCTGAAACTTTAAAAATGTTGTCACCCTGCATGCCGCTTACAGGTATGAATGTGACCGGTTCAATATTTATCTCTTTTAGAAAAGCAGTGTATTCCGTTACAATTTTATCAAAAACATCCTGCTTGTAATCAACAAGGTCCATCTTGTTTATGATAACGGCGATCTGTTTGATGCCAAGCATGGAGATCATATAGCCATGCCTTCTTGAGTTTTCCTGAACACCCTCATCTGCGTCTATTACCAGAAGAGCAGCCTCTGCTCTTGACGCGCCGGTTACCATGTTTTTTAAAAATTCTATGTGGCCGGGAGCATCGAGTATTATGTAATCGCGTGTTTTTGTGCTGAAGAAAACCCGGGCAGTATCAATGGTGATGCCCTGAGCCTGTTCGTCTTTTAAGGCATCCAGAAGAAATGCGTATTCAAATGGTTTTGAGTTTCTCTTACAGTTTTCTTTGACCTGTTCGAGCTTACCGTCTGGAAGGGAACCGGTATCTGCCAGCAGTCTTCCGATTACCGTACTTTTACCATGATCAACATGCCCGGCAATAACTATGTTCATCTGCTGTCTATCTGAGATCTGTTTCATATGTATAGTTCCTTATGTGGTCTAATCGATAATTCGTTAATTGGGATATCTGCCAAATCGTTGAATTATGTAAAGCATGGTGCATAGCGCGTAGGGTTTTAATCTACTCACACTTCACATTTCATCTGTTTTTTCCTTACATGTATCCATCTTTACGAAGGGTTTCTAGACCACCGCCATCATCTCTGTCCTGTGCTCTTCCCGAACGTTCTGCAATGTTTGAGAGGGCGCCGCTTTGGAGTTCCTCAATGATATCATCAACGTTTTTTGAGGTTGAATTAATTGAATCGGTACAGGGATAGCAGCCGAGTGAACGGTATCTTTTGCCCTCTCCCTGATCGTAGTAGAGGGAGACAGTAGGGATGTTTTCTCTTTTGATATATTCCCAGATATTGAGTTCTGTCCAGTCAAGCAGGGGGTGTATCCGGAGATGTGTTCCAGGAGGAAAATCGGTTTTGTACTGGTTCCAGAATTCGGGAGGCTGATCTCCCAGATCCCAGTTGTTTTCCCTGTCTCTTGGGGAAAAGTAACGTTCTTTTGAACGGGAGCCTTCCTCGTCAGCACGGACACCTACTATTACGCCTGTGAAGGGCTCAGTGCTTTTGGCTATCTCATACTGCCCTGTTTCATGATTCATGCGGTATCTTGGCCACTCTCCGCTTAAGGTGTGTTTTAATGCCGTGGTTTTTAAGTTCTTGCAGCAGGTGATTCTGTCAACATTACCATCCGGAAAAGTCTGCTTATTTTTCAGGGCTTCATCATTCTGGCCGTAAATCATATCAAGGTTCCATTCCAGTGCAAGTCTGTCCCGGTATTCTATCATCTCAGGTATTTTGTATGCGGTGTCCACGTGTACCAGAGGAAATGGTACATGCCCGTAAAAGGCTTTTCGTGCCAGCCATAACAGAACTGTACTGTCTTTTCCGATTGACCATAGCATACCCATGTTTTTAAAGTTTGAATATGCTTCGCGGAGAAGGTGTATGCTCAGGCTTTCAAGCTGTTCTATGTGATCCATAATATTTCCTTGATATGTTTAATTTTTTTAATGTGTGCTCTTAATTAAAACAGGAGCTTCTCTATAAATTTTACTTCAAAACTCTATTTATAAAAGACACATCTTTTTTTATCTGTGTTGCAAGACTTTCCGCATCTTTGAATTTTTTCTCTCCCCGAACTCTCTTTACAAAAAGGATGCTGATGTCCTTTCCGTAGATATCTTCGTTAAAATCAAAAATATGTGTTTCAATACAAAGTTTTTTCCCGTCAAAGGTCGGGTTCATACCGATATTTACCGCACCTTTAAATTTTCCGTAGGGTGTTTCGACATATATGGCATATACGCCTTTTTGCGGAATCAGGTCTTTTATGTGGCTTAAGTTTGCAGTGGGAAAGCCTATTCTTCGCTGCTTTCCATGGACAACTTTTCCGGACAGGCAGTAGTGTCTGCCCATGAGCTTTTGTGCAAGGGATACTTTGCCCGAGGAGATTAAGTTTCTGATGGTGGTGCTGCGTACCGGGATGTTTTTTATCTTGATGTCGCTGACAATATCTACCTTGAAACCGAGTTCTTTGCCGGTTTCTTTAAGCATTTCCACCGAACCCTGCCTGCCTTTGCCAAAGGCATAATCATGACCGATGATGATTTCTTTGGGTTTCAGTTTGCTGTAGATGACATTTTTTAGAAAATCTTCCGGCGTTTTTTTTGCGAAATTTTTGGTGAAATTCTCACATATCAGATAGTCAATACCGATCTCTTCGATCAGTTCTGCTTTTTCCTCAAAGGTTGTTATTTTGGGAGGTTCTTTTTCAGGTCTTAGGACATTCAACGGGTGCGGGCTAAATGTATAAACAACAGAATTGCCCCCTATTTCCTTTGCCCGCTTAATCACCTTTTTTAATATTTTTTGATGGCCTTTGTGAACACCATCAAAATTACCAAGGGTTATAACAGGGTTTAAAAGGCGGACGTCTTTAAGGTTTTTGCTTCCTTTGATCGTTTTCATTTTATTATTAATGTTTATGTGAGAAAGTTTTAGCAGTTTTAAGTAATGATCATTTTAGAGTGTGCTTCGGCAATAACCCCACCCTCGTTATTGTAAGCCGTTCCTTTTACATAAAGGAGTTTTTTGGTTGCTTTTTCTATTTCAGCTTCACAGTGCAGGGGTTCGAGTGTTTTTGCCGGGTTTTTAAACCGAATGGTTATTTCACCGGTTAATATATGATATCCTTTTTTGATGGCCGCCTTTGCCATGATCTCGTCCAGCAGGGTTGTTATGATTCCGCCGTGGACAATGCCTTTCCAGCCCTGAAATTTTTCCGGGGGTGTATAGGTTGTTTTTACAATGTTATTGTCTGAATATTCAAATTCAAGCTTTAGACCGTCCGGGTTTTCATTGCCGCAGGCAAAACAGTAATTATCATCAACCAGCATTTTCAGACCCACTTATTTTTAGTTTTAAAGACACTTTTCAGTGCTGTTCTCTTGACAAATATATTGAAGTATTGTAATCTAAAAAGCTTGAAATATCAATAACATTGATTGTTAAATTATAACAAAAAATATTAATTTATGTTGTAATATACTGCCGAAGTGGTGGAATTGGTAGACACGCAAGGTTCAGGACCTTGTGGGGATTTTCTCCGTGGAGGTTCGAGTCCTCTCTTCGGCACCATCTATAAAAAAGGCCTGTAACGTTAATGCGTTGCAGGCCTTTTGTTTTTTAGGGTGCGTATAGGGTGCGGTTTTGAAAAAAAATAAAGAGGGAATAAGCCAGAGAGTATGACTTATGTAGCAAGTCAGGCTTTAGTGAATTGGTTAAAAGAAAAGGCAGAGTCTAAACCCTGCCTTTGTATTTTAAATAACCCAAATAATTAAATAATCAATTGTCTGAGCGAATCGGCCACACGTAATAGCTACTAGTCTTAATGCTGTAACCCACGAAGCCAAGGCCCATATACACGCTCGACACGGCGTTAGTATTGCTCGCGCTCGTAGTACTCGACCAGTAATTGCTAGACTGCACACTATCAAAAGGTGACCCAGGTATTGTCCAGGTGACTGATGGAAAACCTGAATACCAAATTGTCGGGGGGTCAGTGCCTATTCCTTGAAACTCATCTTCAGTGGGTAGACGCCAGTCGCCTTCCACTGATCCATCACTTAGCTCGAAATGACAACCAAAAATTGACCCACGGTGATAACCGAATTTTGACCCACC
>CAYLYF010000141.1:0-7983 GCA_964387595.1 uncultured Thermodesulfobacteriota bacterium
CGATCGTAATAATTGACCCGCCACATGATTGCCGGTCCGTCCTTGGCAGGTGCTCAACTAATTTAATAATGCGTACCGCAAAGCTGAGCAATCGTTCTTCAAGGTCATACGTTTGCTTCTTCATTTTTTTTATTCATCATTCGATGTTGAATGTTCGATGTTCGACGTTCATCTATTTTCAACCCTTCCGTTTGTGCCTTAAAAAGGATCAGTGGTGTAAATTGTTTTTTTGACTTTGGTTTTTTAAGGGTTTTAAATCCCATACAACGCAGCCGAACGGAGTGTTTGACTGTGGAAGAAGGGTCCAAACTGTCTGAGCGAAGCGAGTTTTTGGACCCGCCACAGGCAAATGCGGAGGGAGGGAAGCCGAAGGCCAAAATTGTGGGCGGCCTTTCTTTTGCTTCATTTTCTTTGGCCGCCAAAGAAAATGAAGGGGCTTATGTTTCTACTAATATCTATATGTTTACCCACAGATTCTGTTGAAGAACCAAAATGTTATGTTTTATCTGGAAAGTATCTTCGGTTCACTGATGGTTGCTGCTTATGAAATTTAATACTTCAGAATCAAACTCTTTCTTTTTTTCATCAAAGGCGCCGTGACCGGTATTTTTAAGCAGACAAAGCTTTGATCCGGAGATGCATTCCGCAGTTTTTTTCATAACCGGCGGCGGAAAGAGAATATCTCCGGTACCGCCGATGATAAGGGCTTTTGCTTTTATCCTGTTTATTTTTTCTGTTGTGTTATGGGTCAGGGATGCATTCATGGATACAATAAAATCAGACGGGTCAGGCATGGGTTTTTTTATCAGGGTGTCCAGCATGGGAGAGATCCACTGTTTGATATCATCCCTGTCTGCGGTGTGCATCAGGTATGCAATGTTAAGGTAGAGTTTTTTCCATTCTTTCTTTTCTGCAAGGCCTATCCATGCCCGCATGTTTTTATGCTGTTCTTTTATGACCTTGTATCCGGACACGGCCAGAACAAGTTTGTCTGTGTGCTGCGGGTAATCTGCCGCAAAATGCTGGGCAATAAGGCCGCCAAGTGAAATCCCTATTATGGAAGAGGGACCGATCTCATCTCTGAATATCTTTTCATAGTCTTCTGACATGTCACGGGTGGAAAAATCTTCCGGAAGATTTCTTCTTCGTCCGATGATATAGACTTTGTGACCCTTTTTTAAAAGTCTTCTTAAAAGTCTTTTTGACCAGAGAGAATGTCTGATGTCTTCAAAGGAGTCTCTGATCTGCGGGAACAGCACAAGGGTTTGGGGGCCGGAACCTGCGGTTATGAATGGAAATTTATTGAAAAAAAGACCTGATTTTATATCTGCGTTAGGCATGAGTCATTAGGATTGCTGTCAACATTTTGAACTTGTTTTAAAATTGGAGGATGTTTGTGCCTTTGGCAGAACCGTGCAGCCAATCTCCGAAGCTTATTTTTTGATGGTAAAGTTGATGCCGAAGATTGCTTCGAGCTCCTTGTCTGTAATAAGGGTGCCGGGGGCCAGATATTTTTTCAGCTCGTTATCTGTAAATTTGTTGAGTTTTTTGATGGTGTCGTAAACCTCCTCAGAATATTCTTTGCCGATATAGAAGTAGCCCATATCAAAAAAGTTGTATATCATCGTGAGCATTTCAAGGGCTTGATAGATCGCCAGTGCATTGTCAAGCAGGCCTTCCGAAAGTATCAGGTCCCACAGGACTCTTTTTGCGGTGATTATGGCAAAATTAATTTCTTCCAGAGGGATGCCCTCATGATATCTTTCCCTCCCTATTTTAGAAAAATAGGTTTTGATCTCTTCGTTTGAGCCGCCTGCATCAAGCCATATTACCAGGCTGTTGAAGAAGCGTACATTTCTGCTCTGAAGCTCTTTATGAGACATGTTATGATATGTCTTCATGTGTTCGGAGGCTTTAACTTTCTTTATCCATTCCCGGTTCAATTTATCTATATTTGCTTTCAAAAGTATGATAAGTTTGTTTGAAACCATTATCCACTCCTTAAGTTAAAAAATATTAAAATGGAATATTAAACAATTAAATTTATATGATATTTTAAATTTGTTATCGATAAAATTTGTATTCCTATTAATTTTTTGGATATGTTCGGGCAATTATTTTTTTTTAATGTAATTAATAATAAAGATGACTGATTATTTGTCAAACACAAACCCTTTCAAACCCTTTTTTTGAATAAATCTAGAGATTTGTTTACTAATTTTAAACATAGCACAAAGAATAGACAAGTAAAATATTATAAAAATAATTCTTTACTTTCATCGGGTTTCAACTAGAATTTTAAGATCAGGATAGCCATAGTTTATAATCCTGAATAAAAGAATAACTGCCGATAACCGGATAAATAAGATGGGCGAGCTCTTAAAGCTGTCAGTGATACTAACCATAATATGCAGCTGCGCCGCATTTTCCCTTGGATATGCGTATAAACATACTAAAGATCCGATTGCTGAACAGCAGAGATTAAAAAAAGTACGTGCTCTAAAGGAGGTTTTTTCAGGATATGATATTCCTTCAGACCTGCCGTCTGCTGAACTCATTGTTGGGAAAGATAAGGACGGCGAAGAGATCAAGCGGCACTTTTTTTTAATTGAAAAAAATGAAGATGTCTTAGGCATAGCTTTTGAGCTGTATCCAAAGGGTTATGGCGGAGATATTCAACTTTTGACGGGTGTCACGGCTAAAGGGAATATTGCAGGGGTGAAAGTCATACGTCACGCCGAGACACCGGGCCTGGGTGCAAACATCACTTCTGAAGAATTTTCCGGCCAGTTTAAGGGGCTGAATCTGGACAAGACGGTCTGGCGGGTCAAAAAAAACGGCGGTGATATTGACCAGGTGACCGGTGCGACCATATCCTCTTCTGCTGTAATGAATGCGGTTCATGACGGTCTGAAGTTTGTAATTGAACACCAGTCAGAAATCGAATCTCAAAAAAACGAACAGTAGAATTTTATCATGGGCTTTTCTGCAGAGTTTCAAAAAGGTATATTCAAGGATAACCCCACTTTCAGGCTGGTGCTCGGGATTTGTCCCACCTTGGCGGTCACCACTTCTATAAAGAACGGTATCGGTATGGGGCTTGCTACCACCTTTGTTTTGCTGGGCTCAAATATCTTCATTTCACTACTGAGAAATTTTATCCCTGATAAAATTAGAATCCCCGCTTTTATCGTCATCATATCTACCTTTGTCACCCTTATTGACCTTTTAATGGCTGCCTATGTAACGGAACTCCATGAGGCTTTGGGTATATTTATACCTCTGATTGTTGTTAATTGTATAATTATGGGCAGGGCTGAGGCTTATGCTTCAAGGTCTCCTGTTCTGCTTTCAATTGCGGATGCTCTGGGCATGGGGATCGGTTTTACTCTTTCCCTGTCACTGATCTCTTTTATTAGAGAGCTTTTAGGAAGCGGAACAGTGCTTGGATATAATGTGCTGACTTCGTTTTATGAACCTGCTGTTATCATGATACTTCCGCCCGGCGCTTTTCTGACCATGGGGCTCCTGCTGGGTCTGTTTAATTATATTTCAAGAAGGAAACCTTAATGGAAAATCTTTTTGTAATATTTATTACTGTTTTTCTGGTTAATAATTTTGTCCTCGCAAAATTTCTTGGACTGTGCCCATTCCTTGGCGTGTCAAGGAACCTGAAATCAGCATCATGCATGGGACTTGCTGTTGTCTTTGTGATGACCATTGCATCTTTTGTTACCTGGTGTGTTAATGAATATGTCCTGGTGGCCTATGATGTTGCATATCTTAAAACGATTGTGTTTATTCTGGTGATCGCAACCCTGGTGCAGTTTGTTGAGCTTTTTATTTCAAAGGTGAGTCCTACACTTCAGCGTGTGCTGGGGATATATCTTCCGCTGATTACCACAAACTGTGCAGTTCTGGGGGTCTGTATTCTTAATGTGCAGGAGGGGTTTAATCTTCCGGAAACAATTGTTCATGGATTTGCTGCGGGTCTGGGGTTTACGCTTGCGATCTGTATGATGGCCGGAATAAGAGAGCGTCTGGAGTTTGCAAAAGTACCTGTTGCGATGCAGGGCTTTCCCATAAGTCTGATCGTCGGCAGTCTGATGGCGCTTTCATTTTTTGGGTTTCAGGGGTTTTTCGCCAATTAGTTAATCTGTTTTTATATATTTTATTATGGATGTAATATTTGTTTCAGTAATTATCTTATGTGTCTGCGGACTTTTAGCCGGAGTGGCGCTTTCAATTGCATCACGGATTTTTGCCATAGAAATCGATCCGCGTATCGCAACCCTTGAGAAGATCCTGCCGGGAGCAAACTGCAGCGGATGCGGCCATCCGTCCTGTTTTTCTTATGCAAAGGATATGGTGGAAAACGGTATCGAACCCAACCTTTGTGTAATGGCATCTGATAAGGTTTCTGAAATCGGCCAAGTACTTGGAATCGATGCCGAAGGTAAGGAAAAGAGGGTCGCGGCAATCAGGTGCGGCGGCGGGCAGAATTCAGTTAAACAATATGACTACAGCGGTATCCCTTCCTGTCAGGCGATAAGTTTTTTCGACGGCGGAGACAGCAAATGTGAATTTAGCTGCCTTGGCTTTGGTGATTGCGGTGCAGTCTGTCCTTTTGGCGCGATTACCCGGGATGGCCGGAATGCGCCTGTGGTAGACAGCTCTTTATGTGTGGGCTGCGGCAGGTGTGTTGAGGAGTGCCCTAAGGATATAATCGTTTTGGTGCCCTTGAGTGCACGACCCTTACCGGCCTGTAAGACCCATGAAAAGGGTAAGTTCGTTAAATCTGTTTGTCCTGTGGGATGTATTAAATGCAGGATCTGTATTAAGGAATGTCCCGAAAACGCAATATCGATGCCAAATAATATAATTGAAATTGATTATGAGAAGTGCAATAACTGCGGCATCTGTATTGAAAAATGTCCCCGGAATATAATTCTTGACCGTTCTTTGGAGAAGAATAGTTAATGAAAGCAATTATCATATACTGTTCAAAGACCGGTAATACCGAGAAGGTCGCCACAGCCATACAGAGCGGTCTTGGCGGCAATGCGGATGTGATCAGGCTGAATCTGAATAATGACGGGATGCTTCGTGAGTTCTGTCCTGATTTTAAATTTGATCTTGCAGCTTATGACCTGATATTTTTCGGCGGCTGGACAATGGTTATGAAAATGCACCCTTTTCTCACGGCTTATATCCAGAGATGCGAGAATATTGGCGGGAAAAAGGTTGTGGGCTTTGCGACCGGCGGTGCCATATTTTCCCGCAGCCATGCAAAGGGTGATTTTGTTGAACTTATAGAAGCGCGAGGCGCAGAACTCCTCGATTTCCATTATGTTACGACATTACTCGGTCCATTATTAACAAAGCGTAAACTGAATAAAGCTAAAAATTTTGCCGCCGGAATAATCAAGCGTTTTAAGGCGGATCATCCGGCGGCATCTTAGTTTAGAAAAGGTGCCGGCTGTTTTAGCAGGATAAAACCCTACAGGTGAATTTTTAAGAGGAACAGATTTTGGACGGCTTAATACCAACCTTTCAGCGCAGGGACAAAATCCCTCATTATGATAATGATAAAATGCCCAACAGCCATAGTATCGTCATGCCTGTTCCGGGGAAGGTTATTATTCCGCTTCAGGATGTTCCGGAAGATGCTTATGAGGTTTTTGTAAGTGTCGGTGATAACGTTAAAACCGGTCAGGAGATCGGCACAATCGGAACAGGTACTGATTCGTTATCTGTACATGCAACTGTTTCGGGAGAGGTCGTAGCCGTGGGTGAGATGTTCCATCCGCTGGTTCAGCATGTTGCCTCGGTTGAGATCAGGTCTGACGGTCTTGATGAGCATGAAGAGCACAGGCCTTTTAAATATTCAGACAAGACGGATCCTTTTGACTTTCTGAGAAAGATGGGCGTTCCTCTTGAATACAGGCGTATCAGAAATGTATCAACTATTATTATCAATGCCACAGAATTTGAGCTCTGTTTCAATTCGCGTGAGAGGATTATTATTGAACAGGGTAAGAAAATTGCCGAGGGTCTCAGGCTCCTTGTCTTCTCAACGGGTGCCAGGGCAGTATTTCTGGTTGAAAGACGTCAGACAGGGATTATTAAGGTTATCCGTAACTTAATTGCTGTTTCTGAAAAAACAGAAATTAAACTGGTTAACAAACCTTATCCGGATACGGTTCGGGAGCTGGTCAGAAAAAAATCCATTGCCGCTGAAAACGGTAGAGAAAAAAAGCGCTCTATTCATTCAACCGTTATCATAAACCCTGATGTCCTTGCCGCTGTACATGACGCATATTATCTGGGACTGCCTTTTATTAATGAATTTCTTTCAATTGTGGGATCTGCTGTCAGAACGCCACAAAACTTATGGACCAGAATGGGAACGCTGCTTGTTGATGTTATTGAATTTGCAGGCGGCAATATTGAGAATACAAGGCGGGTAACCATTGGCGGTGCACTGATGGGAAGACCCCAGTTTTCGCTGGAGGTTCCGGTTATCAGAAAAACCAGAGGTATTTATGCGGCAATAGCGCTTACCTTTCAGGAAGAGAGAAAATCAAAGTTCTATAGAAGAGGCCCGTGTATCAGATGCGGAAAATGTATTGATGTGTGTCCCGCTTCGCTGGTGCCGAATCATCTTGCAGAACTGATTGAGCACAGGCATTTTGAAGAGGCCGAAGAACAGGGGCTTTTTTCATGTCTTGAGTGCGGACTGTGCTATTATGTGTGCCCATCGATCATTCCTCTGGTTGAGCTGGTCAAGCTTGGAAAATTAAAATTAAAGGGCAGGGACAGTCTGCTTATTTTCAACAGTTATAAGACTCATTCTTTTTAAGGATAACTTATGAGCGGTAAACTCATACTTTCATCGCCACCGTTTCTTCGAAATGGAGAGACCTCTCATTGCCTGATGTTTGATGTTCTAATTGCCACGATTCCGATACTCTTTTTCAGTGTGTATTTTTTCGGTTTGTATTCGCTGCTTATCGTGGTCCTTTCGATATCAACAGCAAAGTTAACCGAACTGCTTATCCAGATTTTTTTTAAGGTAGAAAATTTTAATTATAAGCATATTGTGTTCAGTATTATGGAAAGTCCTGAGATAACGGTACTTGACGGGAGTGCTGCGGTTACCGGTCTGCTCCTTGCATTTACACTTCCGCCGACAGTGCCTCTGTGGATCCCTGTTGTGGGTTCTGCTTTTGCGATTATCGTGGGGAAACATCTTTTTGGAGGTTTGGGGTATAATATTTTTAATCCTGCTCTTGCCGGGAGGGCCTTTTTACTTGCTGCCTGGCCGGTTTATATGACGGACTGGGCAGCTCCTGTCAGCAGGTTTGCAAATGAAGCCGGTAAGGCTGTTGATGCGGTAACCGCTGCTACGCCGCTTGCTGCTTTGAAGCTTGAGGGACAGGCAACTTCTTTTTTTGATATGTTTATCGGTAATACAGGCGGGTCAATTGGTGAAACCTCTGCTTTGGCTGTCCTGCTTGGTGCTGCTTATCTTTTATATAAAGGAACCATAACCTGGCATATCCCTTTTTCCTATATGGGTACTGTTGTTGTTTTTGCTCTGATTACCGGAAATGATCCGGCTTTTCATTTTCTGGCAGGAGGTCTTTTACTGGGGGTCTTTTTTATGGCAACAGATGTTGTAACAAGTCCTGTTACCATAACCGGAAGGCTGATATTTGGATGCTGTGCCGGTTTTATAACCATGATTATCAGATGCTATGGCGGATATCCGGAGGGGGTCTGCTATGCGATCCTTATCATGAATGCCTTTGTTCCGCTGATTGACAGATTTACTCATAAAAAAGTTTCAGCTGATGAGATACATATACCCATCGTTGACAAGATCCTTGATTGATTTTCTGTTGCTTTCGAAAAATATTTATTTATGGATCATCGACAAAATCTGTGGGTAAACATATAGATATCTTCCACAGTCAAACA
>CAYLYF010000142.1:0-7910 GCA_964387595.1 uncultured Thermodesulfobacteriota bacterium
ACCTATAGACACACAGATGAAAATTTAGTAAGATTTAGAAAAAAGCAACAAACTGAATAAAGATATCAAGGAACGCAAAAAAGTCGAAGGAAAGAGAGAAAAGCTTCTTGCAGAGCTCCAGACATGTCTTGAAGAAATTAAAACTTTAAAGGGTATCATCCCTATCTGTATGCATTGCAAAGGAATAAGAGATGATAAGAGGTCTTGGACTCAACTTGAAAAGTTCATTACAGAACATTCTGATGCCCAGTTCAGCCACGGGATTTGCGATGAATGTTTGAAAAAGTATTATCCTGAAGAATATGAAGATGAATGATAAGTTAGATAACCATCAGTACCTTTAACAAAACCTAAAGTTCAAGGTATGTGCCATTGCCTTGACTCGGAACTCTCTGAAATTTATTCAAAGATACTTCTGGTAAACCGAATAAATTTTATGTTATTTTTTAAAGGTCTTACAACTGTTGACTTTTGAGGTCTGCTGAAATATGAATGTTACCTGAGAGACTGTCGAAAAACCTTTTTGCGTGAGAGATTACTCTTTGTTTACATGATTTTTATTACAATTCACAGATTTATTTTTCTATTTTTCATTCTTCCTGCTTGAGAACACTCTTATATTTTATTTTCTTGGCTCTGTCCTACCGCAAAACTGGCCGAACCTAACTTTATCCTTCCGCAAATCCATGACCAAAGTTTACGATTTTTTAAATATTATGGATTATTCAGTACAGCTTCCACTGGATATTCACCTTAACCTTGCCTCGCAATCTGAAACGGTCTAATCTTTGCTGTGTACGAATATTGGCAAAGACCGGCTCCACTATTGCTGCCCTGTGGGAGATGATTATAAAGACTGGGGCGGGGGTCACGGAATGGGGTCGGCGATCTTTTTTGATCTGGTTTCAGATAAAACCATTGACAGATTTGATCCAAATAATGTGGTGACGATCATGACCTCTCCGCTATCCGGCACCCTGACACCCGGTTGTTCATCCCGTACAGAAGTTCAGGGGATCGGCGTACTTGTTGATTTCTTGGGACACCATTTCAGCTAAGCGGGGCTATCAATAAACTTTGCGGTTATGACAACGGTTGCATTCGTCTTCCACGGAAAATGAACGGGAGCCGTTGTGGCAGTTCCCGCAGAACTTTCCTCCGGACATAAGTGTCATGATGCTTTCTTTCTCTTTGTTCAGGTTCTCAAAATTATTACGGTTCATTCTAAAAATGTCCGAATGACACTGTCTGCAACCCGTTTGCTTGACGATTACATGGTGAAAATGACTGAATGTTACTTCACCTGCATCTTCAATAGGATAGCTAAAATGTCCGAACCCAGACTCAACGACAGCATACAATGTGATTCCTATGGCTAAAACTGATGTTAGTACTATGCGTATTATTGTATTTTTCTTCATCGTTTCCTACTTAATATAAAATTGTTTGTGGACCCACTTGTTTTTTTATCTGCTGGTCCGGCGAGTTCTTGTCTGACTTAACGATCACATTCTGATCGATATACCCTTTGCTTATCCTGTAAGCCTCAGGGCACACCTTGAGCTAAATTAAGTAAGTATTAACAGTGCTATCGGAAATGTTTAACGAGTCATCATTGGTCATGTGGTTAATTAAAATACTTTCAAAGCAGTAATGTTATATTGTATAACTATTATATTTTATAACTATTGTCAAATTGTTATTTTCCCGCTCTGCAAATAATCATGATACCGTTGTTTTACCATGTCTTTTTTTACAGTTCAGATGGCTATGGCATGTGAGGAAGGTTTCAGAGGGTTATTATCTGAAAAATTCTGATTTACTCTGAGCAACTAATGGAAGCTTCGATAGGAGGGGAATATCATTTTATTCCTTATTATCAAGAGGGAAAAACCTGTATGTTTTATTATTAGCCACCTTGTGGCCGAGCAAATAAAGGGAACACATCCTGCAATCTGCAATTAGAATCAGGCATTGAAGAATTTATCATGAAGCCGATTAATAAACAGGAAATTTTAATTATTGACAAGGTCAACATCAGTTCTCAATCTAATGTTACCTCGGTTTTAAATAAAATTCAGTCCTTGTCCCAAAACCTTCCTACAAAGTTCAGACTATTACATATAAAAAGAGCCCTGTTTTCACAGGGCTCTTTTTATATCAAAATAACAGACTAGTTATTGTCTTCATGAAGAATAGTACCACCCGCATAGCGGAGGGTTGTTTACTTCCCGAAATATTCATCCCATCTTTTATCTACTATTTCAAATGCTTCTTCTGCTCTTTCTTCAAGTACTGTCCTGTTATCAAGGGGATAAGTCTCAGGGCCACCCTCACTTTCCTGCTGCCGGGTCGCATCAATGACTATTTTACTGCTTAAAAACATCTCTTTACTGCTGGGTTCAAGCGGAATATGAAATGACTGTTTTACAACCAGGCTTGCCGGGTCCGGCTGCCAGCGGGTACCCACTGCCTGTATCACCCGGTTAAGATCTGTAGGATCAATATCTTTATCCAGAATGATTATCATTTTCTTACTAAATCCGATAGGTCTGTATCCCGCTAACAACAAGCCTGCTTCTATACCTTCACCGGGCAGTCTCTTATCAATACAGGCGATGACAACAGATGCCGTAGCAGGAGGCGTATGGAGCTTAACCAGATTCGGCATAATCTTTTTTAAGCGGGTAAAATGACCTACCTCCCACGGAAGGGTTAAATATGCGCCTCCAATACCGGGCCATAAATTATAGACCCAGGGAGATTTCCTATGGGTAATTGTCTTAATATCAATTTCAAAAGTCCAGACTTTCTTGCCCACATAACCCAGCATTTCACCATAAGGGCCCTCTTCTGCGGTTTCCATGGTGATTTCACCCTCAATGATAAACTCCGCCTGGGCAGGAACGTTAAGATCATTGGTTTCACTCTTAACCAGTTCAACCGGCTTACCTCTAAATCCTCCGGCAAGAGCAAATTCATCTTCACCAAGATCTGCAAGACGGGTACTGCTCATCATCCATGATATTGGATCAATACCTACTGCAACCGATACCTTTACACTTTCCTCATCACGTTCAAGTGCCTGCATCATAAATTTATAACCATGGCTCTGATTGGTAAAGTATACACCTACTTTACGGGGACCTTTAACCTGCATCCGGTAAGTACCCACATTTTTTCCCAGATCTGTATCTTTCATAATCACTGATCCGGCACTGATATATTGACTGCCGTCTGCGGGATTATTTTTAATCCATGGGAATTTACCCAGGTCTGCATCTTCACCATTTAAAATGACTTCTTTGCAGGGAGCCGAAGCATTATCCACAATCACAGGATCAATCATCTTCCATTTCATCTCCTCGTCCTGAAAAGACATAATCCTTGCAACCGCGGCATCATACATCTCGCCCTGATTGTCATTAATATTTTCAACCCCAAAGCATTGTGCTACCGTACTAAAACTGTTTAACAGGTTGCCGATTACCGGAGAATTATAGACTTTATCATTAATCTTTGTTTTCTCAGTAAGAAAGGAAGGAGCCTTGTAGTCCATCCTGTCATTTAATTTATAAACCAATGCAGAAATCTCGTATTTGTCCTGATCCATCTCGTTTATTCTTATTAATTTACCCTGTTTTTCAAGATCCGCTGCATAATCTCTTAAAGAATCATATGGATACATACGTCTCTCCTTATTTAAGATTAATTACTAGATATGATGTTTCTCCTAAGACTAAAACTAATCAGCTTTTAAGAAATTCTATACCTTTAAGTGCCATTCCGACAAAAGGTTTAGGTGTTACTTCTTTAACACTTTCTATTACGATATCTTCAGTAATCGTTTCTGAATCGCCGGCTTTTGATTCCATTGCTGCAAGCAGCTTCTTTTCAGTCATCGCTCTAAATGGTTTGGGTGATGATTCTATAAGTTTATCAAACATTGCCTTGCTGTTATTTTCCCAGTTTAATTCAGCCATGTTACTTCCTTTCTTTAAATGATAATATAATTTAGTTGCGCGCTTATTATTTTTACTGTTCTAAAGGAATACCCTCTTTATCCCATCCGCGTATTGCATAATACTCATCAAGCATGATATCAAGCCCCTCAACCTTTTTACCCTCAGCCATACCATCTGGCAGGGGTTCATTTAAAAAACGAGACGGCAGGGTATCATCTTTTCTTGTAAAGCCTTCTCTATTATTAAATTTTCTTTCAAGCGTTATAACATTTCTGGTAATCTGTCTAAGATCATCTTCTGTATAATTAGTGCCCACAACTGAATTAATGAGCTCAGGTAGATCTGAAGTGGGAATAAAATTAAAACTGCATACAGACGCAAGATCATACATCGCCGCCGCCTCTGACAGGTCTGCAGCTTTTTCAGCCTTACCAACGTGCGTGTAAAGATCCGCATCCGGCTGAAAAAATTCAACAATCATATATCCGCCCCGTCCGTGTTCGCCGCCACGGGGTGCAGTTGCATAAGAAAGGGCCTGTCCAAAAACAGCGCGCGGGTCATAAGCTGCAAGCTCAAGACCTTTTACATGCATGGCAAAAGACTCAGAACCCGGAATCTCCTTTGATAATCTTAAAACGCCCTGCCCCAGCCGTTTGCCGAATCCTTCATTTTTACCGATCAATTCAATTAATTTCAGTACAACATCACCGTCTCCCCAGTTTAAAGCAAGACCGCCGGTATCTTTATCAGTTAAAAGCCCGCGCTGATAACACTCCATTGCAAAACCTATCACATTTCCGGTTGAGATCGTATCAATTCCATATTCATCACAAAGGTGATTCGCACAGATGATAACATCCGTATCCTCTATCATTATATTAGACCCCAGCATAACATCCGATTCATATTCCGGTCCTTCTGTTAGGGTGCCGGCATATTTTCCGTTTTTTGCCTCTGCAATTAAAGAACATGCGACTGTACATGATGCGCATGCGACCGCTTTCACTCTATTCTTTTCAGTGATGGCATAACCGCCCATTTCATCCGCACCGTCAAAAGTACCCTGCTGAAAGTTTTTAGTCGGTAGTGCACCCATTGCATTTACCGGACTTACCAGTCCGGCACTGCCGTTCATGTTCATACCCACAGCACTTGGGTTTTCAGCCTGATCTTCCCTTATCTTTTTTGAAATTTTGTCCATTGCAACTTTATCTGCAATTGGTACTTTTACATCACCTGAAACAGCTATTGCTTTTAAATTTTTTGATCCCATCACAGCGCCGGTTCCGCCTCTGCCTGCAGTTCTCGTATCTGAAACTATCGCACTGAAAAGAACCTGCTTTTCACCGGCCGGACCGATCAAAGCGACTCGGGATTTTGAACCGGCTTTTTCTTTGATGATTTTTTCTGCATCAGCAGTTTTAAGGCCCCAGACATCATCTGCTGAATGAAACTGTACATCACCGGGAGTGATATGGATCCAGGTTTTATTATCTGCTATTCCCTGTATAACAACACCATCATAACCCGTCTTTTTAAAAGTGTTTGGAAAGATCCCCCCCATACTTGTTGTATTGACGGCATTACTCAAGGGTGATTTGCTGCCAAAAAATATTCTTGAACTTCCAGGAACATTTGTTCCGCCAAGCGGCCCGGTAAAAATAATTAAATTGCTTTCAGCAGAAAGCGGATCAATCTTTCCATCCTGAAGATCAAAAAGAAGTTTTGTTGCTATGCCCCGCCCGCCAAGATAAGTTGTCATGATCTCTTCAGAAAGTTCTTCTTCTTTAAAAGACTTTGTACTTAGATCGATTATTAAATATTTTCCAAAATATCCGCCATTTATCATGTTAATATCCTTTCTTTTGCTTATAGTTTTGATTTACAGGTGTCAGCTTGAATCTAGGTTCAATTCCAATCCATATAAATTTTACTTAATTCAGGTAACATCTGTAAAGCTATCAATCAACATATTCATAGCAGCTTTTACCTCATCTTTAGTATATCCAAGTCCGCCCTTTCCAGACAACTGAAGGTACATGCCGGTAGTTAAAAACTGGCTTGACCCGCCAAGTATCTGTCTTATGATTTCAGTTTTTAATTTTTTTGTGAAAAGAGATTCGTTTTGTGCTTTTAAGATCAATCTGTCAATAGTTTCAAAGATCTTTTTATTCTCTTTATCTATTGCATTTTTTTTATTTTTCAAAATATCACTTTTAATTTTATTTACTTCAGGAAGACCCACATTTAAAATTTTTCCCCAGTAAAGCTTTTCCTCCTCCTTTAATAATAATTCCTGAAAAGTTTCAAATACAGCCTTTAATGCAGAAACCGGACAAATAATATCTTTTAGTTTATCATGGTTTATCTTATTAACATGTTCAAGAAAGGTTAAGATCACAGAAAGTATAAGATCAAGTTTACTTTCAAAATAAAAATGTATCAGACCTTTAGAAATACCTGCTTCTTTTGCGATCTCAGCGATTGTTGCGTATTGATATCCTTTATCTGCAAATACCTTGATAGCCGCATTTAATATTTTTGTCGCTTTATCATCTTTCATATGATCCCCGTTAAAAATATCCTGAATTTGGATTCAGGGCCAATATTAATTGTTTTAACGTTTAGAGTCAAGCAAAAAAGCTTAATTCAATTATCACTATCTACAGGACGGTGGATTCAGTCTTTCTCTGAAGTTATCTAAAGGAAAAACCAGAAAAGTCAAAAATTCTCCAAGGGGCAGATAACCTTTAATAAATATGTTTTTTAAAAGTAAATTTATGGTTTTACAATAGATTCATACTTATAAAATCTTGACAATAGTGAGCTATGCAGTATATCTATATTTTATTGAGCAATATAAAATTAATTAAAATTTGAATCTAAAAATATAAAGATTAACTGTATGGAAAAAATCAACTTCAGCAATAATACAAAAATAAATACTCTTCTTGATAATATTATAAATGAATTAAGCCCTTTTCTTGAAGAACAGGCCAGAAGTATAAATGAACTGACTGCAATTGGACTTGCTTTAAGTGCAGAACAGGACATTGCGACAATACTTGAAATGATTCTCTCACAGGCCCGGCGCTTTACCCATGCAGACGGCGGTACTGTTTATCTTTTAAATAAAGACGGTAATGAACTGATTTTTCATGTTGTTGAAAATGAAACCTTAAATATTAAAATGGGTGGGGCCTCCGGTAAAACGGTAACCCTCCCTAATGTTCCGCTTTTCACGAAAGACAATAAACAAAATCTGTCAAATGTGTCTTCATATGTTGCTAACACCGGAGAGATCGTTAATATTGAGGATGTTTATGAAGCTATCGGTTTTAACTTTGAAGGTACAAAAAAAATTGATTCTTCAATTAATTATAGAAGTAAATCAATGCTGGTTATGCCATTACGTGATCATGAGGATAAAATTATTGGAGTCCTTCAGCTCATTAATTCAACAGATCAAAAAACCGGGGAATCAATTGCATTCAGTGAAGATTCAATTAAAATGTCATCTGCTCTTGCCAGCCAGGCTGCGGTTATATTAACACAACAATTTTTGATAAAAGAGATGAAGGAACTGTTTGAATCCTTTATCCATGCAATCGCAACAGCAATCGATGAAAAGTCTCAATATACCGGAGGTCATATGCAAAGAGTTGCCGAACTCACTATGATGATCGCAAATAAGATCAATCAATCCGAGAAAGGTCATTTTAAGGATATTTCACTTACACCGGACCAGCTGGATGAATTACGAATTGCTGCATGGATGCATGACACCGGTAAAATAACCACCTCTGATCATATCGTTAATAAATCCTGCAAGCTTGAAACAATCTTTGACAGGATTGAACTTATCAAAACAAGGTGGGATTTAATAGGTCTAGATAGAGCCTGTCCAAAAATATAAAGTGCTTAAGTGACAGTGGGGAAAAGATC
>CAYLYF010000143.1:0-7733 GCA_964387595.1 uncultured Thermodesulfobacteriota bacterium
CCATGAGCAACCTTAACAAACCGTAGAATCAAAGGTACGTGATAAAATTTTAGCTATTGCCGGTATTCCTATAACCTTTTCTAATAGCAAAAATCCTGACATTCAAAATCAACATCTTTATTCCTTTTTGCATCGGTGTCAGATGAAATCCCATCCTCGCCGCCAAAAGCGTCGCATCAAGTTCAGGCTTTAACATCTAAACAGAAAAGATAAGCCAGGTTTTTTCTCCTGCTTTTTTGAAAGGCACCAATGAATAACGGCCCTTTAGTTTACAACCATTTAATTTAAAAACAATATGGTCATCACACCAAACCTCTTCTTCATACGTTCCGCCATCCCAGATCTCAACTTTTCCGGCACCATACCTGCCCTCCGCTATAATGCCTTCAAACGCTGCATAGGAAAGCTCATGGTCATCCGTTGCCACAGCAAGGCGTTTAACCCCTTTCTCCTCAGAAACGCCTTTTGGAACGGCCCAGCTTTTCAAAACGCCATATTTTTCAAGCCTGAAATCATAATGAAGGTTCTTTGCGTGATGTTTTTGGATGACAAAAATAGGCGTCATAAAAAAAAGGGTCCGAGGGTTCAAGGTTTCGGGTGAAAACAATTTGATAATTGTCTGTGATCAGCAAACATCTTTTTGAACATCGAACGTCGAACGTTTAACATCAAATTATGAATGGAAAAAAGTAACAAAATAAACAAAATAATCATTTAATCTTTATGCTTGGTTTTTCATTCGACGTTGAAAGTTTGATGTTGGATGTTCATTTTTAAGTAATCACCAAATTTTGAATTGGTTAAATCCTTTGTTCTCCTTCGTCATTCTTAAAGCCAGAATTAAAACACTTCGAGTACTTTAGGCAATTTAAGCACTTTAAATACTGTCTTTTCTCTAAAAATAGATCGTTGGATCAGGCACACCTGAATCATCAAATCCTTTTTTGCGAAGCAGACAGCTGTCACAGCTTCCACAGGCCAGCCCTGAATCATCAGGGTCATAACAGCTATGGGTAATACTGTAATCCACCTTAAGGCTAATCCCCTTCTGGATTATCTCAGCCTTGGTCATATTAATCAGCGGGGCTCTAATATGTATTTTGTTTCCTTCAACCCCTGCTTTTGTGGCTAAGTTTGCCATCTTTTCAAAAGATTCAATATATTCAGGCCTGCAGTCAGGGTAACCCGAATAATCAACAGCATTCACACCGATAAAGATATCATTTGATCTTTTAACTTCTGCCATAGCCAAGGCATAGGACAAAAACACGGTGTTTCTGGCAGGCACATATGTGAGTGGAATCTCAGAAGATATATCAGATACGCTTTTTGCCTTCGGAACATCAATATCATCAGTTAAAGCCGAGCCCCCCAGGCGGCCGAGATCGATATTTAAAACAAGATGCTCTTTCACTTTAAAACTTTTTGCCACCCTGCGGGCAGAGGATATCTCTATTTCATGGCGCTGACCGTAACAGAAACTAAGCGCAAAGATATCAAAACCTTCATTTTTTGTAATGGCCATTACGGTGGCTGAATCCAGCCCTCCGCTGCAGAGAACTACGGCATTTTTATTATCTTTCACCCAACCACCTATTCAGTCATCCCCATTTAGTAAGAGATATCACTCCTTGTAAATAAAAGCGAAGTGCTAAAATGGCCCCAGAGGGGCCGTAGAATATTGGGGCCCCATTTTGACCGTGCCGAAGGTTTAGGATTTTTTGGAGATTTAAGGCGGCGTATGTTTGCGTCCCGACACATCGGGACGAGTTTGTGACGCCGACCGCAAAAAATTCTAAAACAAGGGGATCCCGTTTTACGGGACCGGTCAAAGGGTACCTTTTCTTTGTTACTTTCTTTGGAGCAAGCAAAAAACAGTAATTGCTATTGTTTAAGAATGGTAGCTTCCAAAGCAGTCATAATTTGCAATAAAATCAGCATACATAACTAATTGACAAACTCTTTATGAATCGCATTAAGCGCCTTATCCGCAGATTTGTCATCAATAACACATGAAACATTTATCTCGGAAGCACCCTGGGATATCATCTCTATATTGATCTTCTCATTGCCAAGTACGGTAAACATCCTTCCGGCCAGCCCCACATAATGATGCTGTCCCCTGCCCACAAGGCTCAGAATAGACATCCCTTTTTCTATGGATACCGTTCCAAGTTCATGCAGTTCATCAAGCACAGACTCATTGACCTTCTCGATATTTTCAATTGTCATTGAGATATTAACCTCTGACGTCGAAATAAGATCAATAACAATACCATTTTTTGCCAGGATATTAAAAACTCTAGCCATAAAACCGTAAGCCATCAGCATCCGGTTGGAATTAACATTCATAACAGAAACATTTTTTTTAACCGTAACGGCTGTTGCCGGTTTTTTAGAACTGCAGCCTTTATCGTTAGGATCTATTATGGTTCCGGGCAGTTCAGGTTTAAGTGCATTTTTTATACGAATAGGGATTTTTGCCTTTATCACCTGCTCCATGGTAAAGGGGTGTATTACCTCTGATCCGTAATAAGTAAGCTCTGCAGCCTCCTCCGGTGTAATACTGGATAGTACTTTTGCATCTTTGACTTTCCTGGGATCTGCAGAAAAAACACCGTCAACCTCTTTCCAGATCTGAAGCTCGTTTGCTTTTACTGCAGCAGCTGAAAGTGCGGCGGTGAGGTCCGTATACCCCCGGCCTATACTCTCAATTATGCCATTTGGAACAGATCCAAAATATCCGGTCAGCACAGGCACCTTGTCACCGCAATTTTTAATAACAGATTTAAGCCTCTTTTTAGCATAATCATAAAAATCCTTGCTGGCTTCTCTGAAGGGCTTATCAATAAGGTTCTCAAGATTAACGTATACAGCCGGAACCCCCAGATCATTTAAAAGCGCAGCAAAAATACGCGCGGAAAGTTTCTCTCCCATACTTATAATAACATCATGAGAACGGGGAGATATCTCTCCGATAACATTTATAGCACCTAGAAAAGATTTTAAAGAATCAAGCTCAGCATCTATTTCACCGGCAACCTTCTTTTTGTCTTTTCCCTTAATCAGTTTTTTAACAGCCTCTACATGATGCTGTTCTATCATATCAATGATCTTTGAATAGTCTTTTCCCTTAAGCGCGGCTTCAGCAGCTTCAATAAGCCTGCTGGTGGTACCCTCTGCCTTTACATAAGTGCTCATCGCAGAAAGGGCCACGATCACCCTGTCTTTTTTAAGACTTTCTTTAACGATCATGGCAACGCTCATCATCCGATCAGCCTGACCTATACTTGTACCGCCGTATTTCTGAACTATAAATTTCATGTCAAACCCTTCTTAATATTTAGGATTAAAAATAATTATTAATTTCTCCGTAACAAAAACAGCACCACGCTCAGCACCATGTTTCCCTGTAATTTAATTTAGTTTCAAAACTTGTTTCTATTCGTCAGCCTTAAGACAACGACTCACAGGAATCCTCCTGCAAAAAAACAAACGGCTTTATATTACACAAACAATAGCAGTCACACAAAACCAAAAGCGGTATACTTTAATGTACACGAATCAAATAAACCTGCCGTTCAAAAAAAGACTTCAGTTTTCAGGCAAAAATCAGATATACATTCTAAGTCACCATCAATCCTAAAGATTATAGTTATAAGATGTTTTTGTGTCAAGCATACCTTGAAAACTCCTGATCCTGTTTTAAGGTACATAGCATCCATTATATTGCATTATTAATCTAAAATGATATAATTTCGTTTTAATCTATAAAAAAAAGCTCCCGCGATACTTTCAAAGAACTCTGATCCATAAACATTAAGCATAAAGGCTGCGGTAATCATCCCTTGAAAACACAAACAAAAATAATTCTGCTCCTTTTGATAATGACCCTGATTTTCATAACGGTCTTAAGTATCATAAAAGGTTATGAAAGCAAGCGGGAAGAGCTGCTTCTTAAAAAAAATATTTTTGATAAAAACACCCTCTACGACAGAATATCACGTCTTGACGGAACAACTCTTGAGATGTTTGCCTATGACTCCAGCAATAGAGACGACCTGGTTGATTTTGTTAACCGCGGCAGTTCTGAAAAAGCCCGCAGATTTATCGAAACACTTCTTCCGAGTTTCAATGTTGACGCAGTATGGGTCTACAACAGTGACCTTAAACTTTTATATTCCACTAAAAATATCGCGGACACTGCGATGAAAGATATCAAAATCCACCCGGACTTTTTTCCCACGCTTTTTTCACGAAGTTATTTCAGCCACTTCTTTATCAAAACACCGCTGGGAATAATGGAAATTCAGTCCGCGCCTATACAGCCCGCATCTGATACCGAGCGGAAAACAAAGCCGCACGGTTTTATTTTTGCCGGACGTCTGTGGACCGATGCATACATCAATGATCTCTCATTTTTAACCGAAAGCACCATAGAACTTCTTCCAATTCAGGACAAAACATTATTTAAAAGCATCTATGATAAAGAAAAAGGCATTTTAACCTTCTCCCGCATCAGGAACGGATGGGATAAAAAACCTCTGATCCAAATTCGGATCAAGAGCAAAACCCCCATAACAAAGCTGCTTTACCTTTCCTCTCAAAAACAGTTTATACTCCTTTTCAGTTTTACAATAACAATCATTCTGATGATGTCGGTTCTTCTGGTCCGCTGGATAAATGTTCCACTTAAAAAAATATCCTCAAGTCTTGACCAGGAAGACCCAAAAATAATCCTGAACCTGAAAGATGATAACACAGAATTCGGTAACCTTGCCCGCATGGTACTCCGATTCTTCAACCAGAAATCCGAACTGGAAAGCAGCGAAGAACGGTTCAGGTCTGTTGTACAAACCGCTGCAGATGCCATCTTCTGCATTAATCAGCAGGGAAACATCGTCTTCTGGAACAAGGAAGCTGAAAATATTTTCAAATATTCATATGATGAGGTAATCAACAAACCGGCTTATATGATCCTTGCCGAACTCCACAAAAAGGATTACGAAAACCTTATCGCCCAATTAAGCAGCCCTAACCCGATAAATTTCAGCCCCAAGCCTATTGAAGTCTCCGGTCTTAAAAAAGACGGTACTGAATTTCCCATGGAGCTTTCAGAAGCAGTATGGAAAACTGACAACGAAACTTTTGTTACGGCAATCGCACGGGACATAACAGAACGTAAAAGCGCAGAAGACCAGCTTGAAAAAAGCGAGAAGCGTTTCAGAGATACTGTTGAAAATTCACTGACAGGCAGATTTATTGTTCAGGATGATAAAATTGTTTACATCAACAAGGAACAGTCCATACTGTTCGGCCCTATTCCTGACCTGTATGATTTCTCTACATTTAAAAACGTACATCCTGAAGATATTCATAAAGCAAACGAGTTCTGCGACAGCCTCCTCTCGGGCCGGGCCATTACCCTTGACGTTGACCTGAGACTGTATCCTTTTGACAGGTTAAACTCATCGGCACACATGAAATGGGTCAATTGCAGGGGAACCCTAATTGATTACCAGGGACGTGAAGCGCTTTTCATAAACATGGTGGATATAACAAGATCCATGGAACTTGAACAACTCTTGAGGATAGAAGACAAAATGGGATCACTCGGCCGGGTTGCGGCAGGAATTGCACACGAGATCAGAAACCCCTTAACCGGAATAAACTCATACCTTTATACTCTTAAAAATCTTTCGGAAGAGTACAAAGACAACGGTATCTTTAAAGACATTATTCAGGAAGTACAGTCTGCATCAAACAAGATCGAGTCTGTTATAAAAAGGGTTATGGACTTTTCAAAACCCGGGCATCCAAAATTCACCCAGACCAACCTTAACGGCCCTATCCAGGAAGCTTTAAGCCTGTCTGTTGTTACCCTGGGCAAAAACGATATCACCGTAAGCTTAAATCTTTCCGATGATCTCCCCTCCTGCACGGCCGACGCTCATATGTTGGAACAGGTGGTCTTAAACCTTATCAATAATGCTGTTCAGGCCATGTCGTCAGCAAACAGCTTAAAAGAACTTACAATAGATTCATCAGCAAATGATAAATCTATTATAATAACGGTCTCCGACTCCGGGCCCGGGATATCCGAGGAAATCAGAGACAAGATCTTTGATCCCTTTTACACAACAAAAACAGACGGATCCGGCATTGGCTTAAGCTTGTGCCGGCGCATCATAACAGACCACAAAGGATCAATAAGGATAGAATCAAACAGATGGGGCGGAGCAAATTTCATAATCGAGCTCCCCGTAACCGGAAAAAAAAGATAAAGGTGATCACATGATAAGCTATTCAATATTTGTGGTTGATGATGAACAAAGCTCACGCAATGGGATTACCCTTGCACTTAAAAATACCTACACTGCCCGGGGATTTGAAACAGCAGAGGATGCCCTTGATGTATTCATAAAAAAAGCGCCTGACCTTGTGCTTCTGGATATAGGTCTGCCGGGAATCAGCGGAATTGAAGCGCTTAAAAAGATGAAAGAAATCAACCCTGAAGTCATTGTTATTATGATAACCGCTTTTGAAGACATCAACACGGTTATTTCTGCAATGAAACTCGGCGCTTACGACTATGTTGTAAAACCTGTTCATATGGAAAAACTTCTGGTAACCATAAAAAATGCGCTTGAAACCATACGTTTAAGAAAGGAAGTCCGGTTTTTACAGGAAAAACAGCTGTCAGAAAATATCCCCTGCTTCATCGGAGAAAGCAAGGAAATCCAGAACATAATGGAATTTGTTGAACGGGTTGCACAAAGCCCGGACACACCCGTACTGGTATACGGAGAAACAGGAACCGGAAAAGAGCTCATCGCAAGCTCAATTCATTTTAAGAGCCCTAACTTCAAGGGCCCTTTTATCACCCTTAACTGTGCTGCCATACCTAAAGACCTTATCGAAAGTGAACTGTTCGGTTATGAAAAAGGCGCATTCAGCGGTGCGCACCAGACCGGCAAGACGGGCATGGTTGAAAAAGCAGCGGGCGGCACTCTTTTTCTTGATGAGGTAGGTGATCTCGGTCTGGAAGCCCAGGCAAAATTCCTTCGTTTTCTTGAAGACGGAGAATATTACAGAGTCGGCGGGACAGAAAAACTAAATGTGAAAACAAGAGTCGTCTCTGCGACCAACAGAAACCTTGAAGATATGGTAAAGAATGAACGGTTCAGGCAGGATCTTTTTTACAGACTTGCGGTGATAAAAGTCGAGATACCGGCATTAACAAAAAGAACAGATGATATCCTTCCGATAGCAAATCATTTTCTGATTGAATTCAGCAAAAAGTTCAACAAAACATTTACCGGCATTTCACCGGCTACCGAGGAGGCTCTCCTGAATCATGAATGGCAGGGAAATATCCGTGAACTGAAAAACTGTCTGGAACGGGCGGTTCTAACCGGGAACGGACCTCTGCTCTCTTTAGAAGAGATAGGTCTTTTAAATAATACAAACAAGGAAGTAGAAGAAAACGGGGACATTGAAAATAATCAGGCTGTTATCTCTGAATCAGGCACTGACATCGATTCCATCCTGAGATCAACGGAAAAGAAATATTTTAAAAAAGCTCTGGAATTATCAAAAGGAAACGAGAGTAAAGCAGCCCGCCTTTTAAACCTGAATTACTATACCTTCAGGCACAGAAGAAAAAAATTAGATATTTCCTGAATATTGCACGATGAACTAAAAAACCATAGAAAAACCATTGAGGTATCCTG
>CAYLYF010000144.1:0-7697 GCA_964387595.1 uncultured Thermodesulfobacteriota bacterium
GGAGTTGAAAGGATCGCCGCCTAAACCTCTAAACACAACATTTGACAATAACTCTATCCAGATCACCCCACAACTGTATTATCGGTACTGTAGTAGCCGGTGCCATTGCTGCATGATCCGGAAATGTCATCTTACTTGTTATGGATGACGGCAACCAGGTGGTGAAATCAAGGCAGGGATGCGCGATGATCATTTGTTTCACCTCGGGACCGTTGGATGCTGTCCAGCAGAGCCCAAACAGCGCGCCGGTAGAATGGCCGAAAAGAATAATGTTATCAGATTCAACATAGTCTGAAATATTATCAAGCGCTATAGTCGTAGAATCAATTGCGCGCTTAAGCTGAACAGAAAGATCAAGGTCAGAGATAACGGGATCAAGACCGCTTTTCTGATATTGAGGGAAAAGAACGATCACACCCTGTTTTAAAATATGATTTATAATTCCCTGATAAATAATCGGATTAGATGAAAGATAGCCGTGTAGGAAAATAACAGCCGGTGCGGTATCTCCGTTTTTCAAAACATTCGGTTTAAGGATCCAAACCCTGGAAGCATCCTCCTCCTGGCCAAGTGTATATGATGTATGGTTATCAGAAATATAATTTTCTAAAGAACCATAACCGGTCTCAGCCTGACCGGGCTGGCTGGGCTGAGAAGTGCAGCCAAACAAAAATAGTAAGAAAAGAGCAAGCCATTTCATAATTCTACCTTTCATTCACTTTTTATAAGATCAATCAGGGTCAGGGCTATACAATTCCGTTCCATTCATCAAAAAAACAATTAAGATAATCCTTCATATATGCATGTCTTGATTGCGCAATTTCATTTCCGGTCCCAGTTAACATTGAATCTTTCAATTTTAACAGTTTTTCATAAAAATGATTTATTGAGGTAGATTTTTTATTTTTATACTCTTCACGGGTCATTGATTCATTGGGTAATATTTCAGGGTTATGAATTTCCTGTTTAAAAAAGCCACCAAAGGCAAAGGTCCGGGCGATCCCCACTGCTCCCATGGCATCAAGTCTGTCGGCATCACTTAATACTTTTGCCTCAATTGTCAAAACATGATTTCCAGGTTCTTCTTTACTCTTTAGAGATTTCATAAAGGAAAGGTTCGTTACAATATCCAAAATACAGTCAATCTGTTTTTGATCAATATCGATCTCTAACAGCCATTTTTCTACGATCTTACCGCCTATTTCTTCATCCCCATCATGAAACTTATAATCCCCTACATCATGGAGCAGTGCAGAAGCTTCCACAATAAACAGATCCGCTTTTTCTTTTCTTGCAATATATAATCCCGTTTGCCTGACCCGGTGTGAATGCCACCAGTCATGCCCTGTACATTCTTCAAAAAAATAATTTTTTACTAATTTTTCTATTTCTGTTATTTGCTGGCCACTGTCCATACTCAAACTTTCACAATTTTCTATAATCATCGAAGGACGTACTATTTCATCTTCTTTAAAAGATCACTGTTATTCGGATATTCCTGAAGCAACTCCAGCAGCTTTTCCATAGCAGCAACGTTGTTATTCATCTTTGACATGGCCCTGTGAAGTAAAGTAAGCTGTTTAAACTCTTCGGGGTCAAACAAAAGCTCAGCTCGCCGGGTACCGCTCTTTAAAATATCCACAGCCGGGAACACCCTGTTCTCAACCAGTTTTTTTGAGAGCACCAGCTCCATATTACCTGTGCCTTTAAACTCTTCAAATATAACATTGTCCATGTTACTGCCTGTATCAACCAGGATCGTTGCTATGATCGTTATAGAGCCCATCCCCTCAATATTTCGGGCAGCGCCAAAAATACGGCGGGGAACTTCAAGTGCACCGGCACCCACTCCTCCGGAAAGTGTTCGTGATCCGTTTCCCCGGTGCTGTGCGTTATGGACCCGGGCCAAACGCGTCAAAGAATCAAGGAGTATCATCACATTATGCCCGGCTGCCGCTTCCTTATAAGCCGCTGCAATAACCTGATCGACAACCTTAATATGATTTTCCTGACTGTGATCCATAGACGAAGAATATACTTCAGCAGTCACACCACGCTTAAAATCAGTCACCTCTTCGGGACGCTCATCAACAAGTGCGCAATATACCTTCATTTCGGGATAACCGTTTGTTACCGAATTACAGATATTCTTTAAAATTGTCGTTTTACCCAGACCCGGAGATGATACGATCAGAGCACGCTGTCCCATCCCTATGGGGCAAATAAGATCAAGCGCACGGACGGTCAGATCATCACTGCCCTTCTCGAAAATTATACGCTGATCCGGATTTATTGCTGTACCAGCAAGAAATTCTTTTTCCTCAGCTGAAGAAGATCTGCGCGCAGGCGAATTTGAACGGTGGTGCATTGAACGATTCTGCTGCGGTCGTGCTTTTCCACGCCGCGGATATGAACGAGACGAACTCATATTACCCCTTTTTCATGTTTATGGTTGTTTAGGAATGTATTCTTTAGAAGATAGTGGTCTTAAAGATAATTAAGATTATACCATCAATAAAGTAATTACCAAGGTAAAAATGAATGGATCAAATTAATAGATCACGATATGACAGGTTAACAAATAGTTACGGCAATTATCCAGGGATCAGAATTCTTGTATGGCAAGGATTATTTATTATTATAGAATAAACCTGGGTGCCGGGATCGGTCCTCAGTAAGATAAAAAAAGATAAAATGTTTATTTGCTCGCGGGATGCCGCCTATTTTTCTTAGAAATATCATTTTGTATATAAAATTGACCTTCCAAGCCTTTAAAAGCATTCTAACTCAGCATATTTTTACGCTATTACCTATACTTAGCTGGATCCTACCCCCTTTTACTTTTATGAATCCACAAGTTCTAAAGATTTATGATGTTAATAAAAACGCAGTACTTTGCAAGCTCTGCGCCTGGCAATATTATTCTTTAGGAACTAATAATTACAAACCAAATTAACCGCCCGTTGTAATTTACGGAAATCCCGATTAATCGGGGCTGCGCTCAAGGCACGAAGTACGTCTGCCTTTGCTAAAGCTATGGCAAGACAGGGAGAGAAGGGAATGGTTAAAATCACAACTTCTTAAATTTTTGTCCAAGATCATATTATTTTAAGTACTTTAGGCACTTTAAATACTTCAAGTACTTCATCTACTCTTTGCACTCTTATTTTTGCTTAACCTGTCTCTTGAAAGTGAATGAAACATCCGCTTTGACCTGTTTTCCATCTACTTCCAGCACCGGGTAGGCCAGAAAGTTAATCGGCCCAGATACCGGAAGCGGATCCAGTTTCAGATCTCAGCCGCGGCTGAATTCAAATCGATTGGCCGGATGGTGACCAAAATAGTATGTCGAGAGAGCTGAATATTTGTCAGCTTCGCTGATGTCCACGGGCCACCACTTCCCATCCGCATAAAACTCTACCCAGCAATGATAACCGCTCATACCGCCGCTCAAAGTTGTCGCGGTCTCGGATGATGCCGAAATGGCCTTCCGATGCCAGTTCAAGGGGAATTCTGTGCCAGGTCTTGTCTATTTTTGTTCCCACGCGTAATAAGGCTGACCCTTGATCTTGTGGACAGTCGTTTCAGTAACAATCATCGCGCCGGGAACACCTGACAGAAAAAAATCAACGTCATACACATCCCCGCTGACATCCGCCAGATCCACACACGCAAAATGCCGGCCGGGGCCAAGGTTCGCAAGATACTCAACATGCACCTTCACCAGTTTAAGCTTAAGTTCGCGTTCTTTAAACGGCAAACGAAAGTAGCCCTTACCAAGCTGCACCTGCTTTTCAATGTGACGCTCAATACCGACCTGGATATCTGCGGTTACAACGGCTGGAGAAGAGGCAGCAGCCTTGTCTGCCGTTTCTGCCGATCCTTCCCTGATACAGGCTGTTGAAACAATAAACACCGCTAGAATTATTATCCACCCCTGAGATGCAATATTACCTTTTCGATAAAATTTCATAGTATTATTCATCATTTCGGATGCTCTGAAGTCGGGTGTTCAGATTTGGGATGTTCGACTTTGGGGACTTCGGCTTTAGGATGTTCACTGGGGTGATCTCCGCACCAGGCAATTACTAAAACCTGCCACCAAAACCAATATAAAACAAGCGGCCGTACTCTACACGATTAACCTGTTTAAATTTTTCATCACACTCTCCTTTAAAGATATAAGCATTTAATAAACAGCTTATTGTTTATAGAAGATATGTAACCGATTAAATCAGGATGTGCAAATTATAGATATAGATATAGATATAGATATATTTAGTGTAGAATCTAACCCTTTAAAAAAGAAGATAAAAGATAAGGATAGTTACCTTTTTTAATTCAAGCCTAAACCAACGACTAAGCCCACAGCAATACCTAAACCCACAAACATAGCCCCGATAACGATACCAACTGCCACATTCCCCTCCCCCAACTGCTTTGAGGTATCAAAAGGAGTAATCCAGTCCAGTATTTTATAACCCAATAGCATAAATACAATGGTCAATAAGGCACCTAAAATTGCATATGCAAAATTTGATACAACAATGGCTATTTCCATAATTGCCCCCTATCTTAATATCTGTTTAATATCATTAATTATTGTTACATAGTCCAGGGTTTCCTTACTGTGTTTACCGGTAACCTTAGGCAGGGTCTGTTTTATAGAACTCCATAAATCAGGGTGCAGTCCTGAACGTTTTGCGCGTTTTTGCGCTTGAATAATATTCCCCTTACCTGCATTGTAAGCGCCAAAAGTGAAATCCAGGCGGTCTTGAAACGACCGGTCTGCCTTAAATAAATTCCAGATAGAACGGTTATAGGAAATACCCGCGGCAATATTCCACTTTGGGTTATTACCGCTGCCTTTAATATACCTGTGACGTTTAATAATTTCATTATATGTCGTCGGCATAATCTGCATCAACCCGATAGCACCCACATGGGATTTTGCATTTTCTTTAAGTCTCGATTCCGCTATTGCCTGGGCCTTAAAATGATGCCAGTTAAAACCCGGACCAAAATTACGCTTGGTATATTTCGAGAAATAACTATCATAACAGATCACTTTATTATAACGGCTGAAGTCTTCTCCATAAACCGGAATATTCATCATCAATAATAAAATAAGTATAAGTGTTAGCCTTATCACGATATGCCCCGGTATTGATTTTGATTGGAAGGGAAAAGGAGTCACCCGTCAATTGATTGTATTTAACTATTTTTTTTTACATGAAACAAAAGCAAACATAACCCATTTCATTTTATCCGTAAAGGATTTAGAAGATATTCGAGCCCATTTGTCTTTATGTCAAGCATTATCAGCATAAACTCACCCAATTCGCCTTCCGGAAATTCCTGATAAGAAAACCAGATATAATATCTTGCAGGGATATCAACCAGCAGCCTATTGGCATATTTTCCGAAAGCATACGGTAATTAGCCAGTTTTATGAGCGTCTTTTTTTATTGATCGGAACTCTTTAGCATCTTGAGATATAGATCTTTTAAGTTACTTCAGGTTAACTGTTTTGTAAATATGTCGGGAGCGGCCGAAGATAAGGGGGATGTTCTATTCCAGAGCGAAGTCAAACAAGCGCTAACCCTTTTTAAATTATTAGCCCTCCAGGATGCTGTTCATGTAATTGATTATGGAACTAGTTCGGCATCTTTTCCTTCTATTGCCTCAGCAAGTCCGGATTGTTCAAATAACTGTCTGGAGCTTGTACTGTCGGTGTACATAATGCTTGATTCATCACCTATAATAATTCTACAGCCAGGCATTTTTTACTTTAACAAGTCAATCATAAAGGATACATGTATTGGATCAGTTGTAAATGGATAAGAGTTACCTGAATTTAATGCCAGTTCAGTAATACGGTATCACTGCTGGAAAACCAGCTAAAATCGGTTGCTGCCTCAACTGTAGCCTTGAAATGCGCATATGAATTTTCATGCTGGCCCTTATCTATCCAGACGCTGCTGACTTTTGGGCTATATCCCGGTATGGGATCAAAATCACCGCAGGTTTTGCTGGTGCAGCTGCTAAAAAGAAAAGACAGATTCATGGCGGCCGGGGTGGTGCTGCTGACTTTCAAGAAGCCCCTCCGGTTCATGCAGCACGAATGTTTATCCCCAATATGTTTTTTTTAAGATGTTATCCTTACTCATATATCTCTCAATTTCATTTTAAATATATTTACAGTCTCTTGTTCCTGTAAACGCTCTATCTCATTCAGCACCTCAATCACTTTACTATCTATATCACGGAGGTCGTCTTCATTAGGCCTCCCAATGATGTCACCCAATTTCCCATGCAAAGAGGCCTCCTTAACACCTTTGAATTCCCCTACGGTATACCACTCTCCGGTAACCGTGAAACCCAGATGTTCAAATAATTGTCCCATATACAACACTGCTGGAATGGCCTCTCGAATTCCTGTATGGGGACCTGAATACGTACAATAACAGACTGCGAACTTACCCGGGACTTTTGGACAGCAGAGTTTAACCTTGCCCTCTTTTTTATTAAAAGCGAGTTGTTTTTTAAGGAAAGCCAGGATTCGTTTGTGGGGTAAAAATTCTATAACGGGTGTTCCGAGAAAGACAAGATTGTAGTCATAAAGGTTACAGGTAAAGTCCTCCTCAACTTTCACCATCTCAAAAGTTTCACCTTCCATTGTAAGGGTATCAGCAATTCTACGAGAAACTTTCTCCGTGTTTCCTGTTGAAGACCAGTAAAGAATTAAAATTTTCATAACGTCCTCTATGAAAAATTGTTTTCATATATAGGATTCAATTAGATGTCAGCAAGAACCTCCCCCAATTTTTTGACTTTAAAATTTTAGTAACGAACAACAATCCACTGACTAAGAACAATCTTTTAACATGAGTTAAGAGCAGACTTGAGACGATTTCTTTTCAATTGTCAATGGAAGACCCCTTTTATAGTTCTATTATACTTCCAGAAGGTTTTTTACAACAGATTTAAAATAATCAAGACTAACCTGTTCTATCTCTATCGGGATCTGGATCAAATCATAAAGGGAAAGAATCTCAAGATCGGTTAAAGATGCGGTTCCATAATCTAAAAGAAGGATATGGTCAAAATACCCAAAATTTGTGCGGACATCAACTTCAGACCACAGACCCTTTTCAAGAGCGTTCATTATCATTCTTACCCACCCTTGAGTAAAAATGATCGTTCGATTTTTTTGAAGTTCTTTTGTCCTTTCAGGCCCCAATATAATTTCAATACAATTTTTCCCTGACGGATGTTTTGCATTTGCATCTTTTGCAATTTGTTTAATGCTTATCTCACAGTCACATTCACAGCCGACCATCAGGCAAATATCATTCTTAATATTTTTTACCTTATCAATCGCATTTGTCAGCTCGACCTTCATTAACTTTGGATTACTGTGAATAATAGAATCCATCATGTGAAGGGTAAACTCAGAATCGGAAGGAAGTACTGCTTTTAATTCATCTTCAAAAATTGGACAGACAATGAGGGATACAGCATTTTTCATAATTATAATAAGCTCGTTTAGATTAGGTTACTATTGCAAATCACAGACAACAAACATGAGAGCGGTCCGGTACATCAGCCAGATTATGAGCTTATTACAATTCAATTTTTCTTAAACCTAAGCTGAGCGATTTTCAGCCTAAAAAAAAACCCTCAGAGTGAAAGAG
>CAYLYF010000145.1:0-7691 GCA_964387595.1 uncultured Thermodesulfobacteriota bacterium
CTAAAACAGTGGTCAAGTTCAGAGTTGCAAAAGCCTGTAAAGACGCAATCATTCCCCCGAAAAAATAGTTATTTTTCATCAACAGAATTTTAATATTACGCTTAACGGATACATGACAAACAAAAGCAGCCCGGTTTTTCCGAGCTGCTTTTTTAATGCCACTGTGTTTAGATCTTCTAGAAAAACATTTAACTGCTCGGCGTAGACCCCTTATCTTTACCTTTTCGTTTCATGTAACCGATAAAAGCCTTGCCGTCAGTAAAATCCGGATTTATTAACAGAGCTCTTGCTATGACTTCCTGAGCCTTTTCCTCATTATCGTTTGCAAAATATGCTCTGCCAGGTTGAAAAAAAGGTTCTCGTCATCCTCACCGCAGATCTTGAAGGCCTTTTCATAATAGGCGACCGCTTCAACATAGAGGCTTTGCTGCCTCAGCTGCATAGCACACTCATTAAAAAGATGCGTGTTCTTCAGCCGTTGCTATTTTCTTGTTTATCTTTTTTTCCTTCTCTGCTTCTTTTCGCTCCCGGAAATAGGGCAAAAAAGTGAAATCCCGTAAAGATTCTTTAAGCTGGACAATTTCAGGTTTGCCCATGGGTTCATCGTTTTGGTTAAGAGGGTAGACCTCGACTTCATCATCACTGATCTGTTTTGCAGCACAGCAAATATTCTGCTTAACATTTTTAGAGGTTCCGCCCATACCGATCTTTGATACTCTTTCCTGACGAAATATACCGTCGATCTTTTCTTTTATTATAACCCCCTTGTTACTTTTAGCTGAAGCACGCTACCGCTTTCAATACAGAACATCAAACGGCTGTCGGATTTTCTCATGATAAAAACCTATTTTTAAGGTCTGCAAACATAAAGGCTGAACTTATACAGCAGGTTAGCACATATCAGCCGAAAGTTGCAAACGGCAGGGTTCAAATAAAAACCCGGTCTGTTTCATCATACAAAATTCTGTTATTTTACGCCGTGGCCTCTGCTCTTTGGCTAAACAGAATTGAGGCATAACTGACAGAATCTGTAAAATCACCCAGAATATCACCCGAAGTGGTATAATTTAGCAGAACCACATCCGCATCTTCTTCAAAGATCTTCATCATTATACCGATGGGCCTGGCACCGCAGATGGTTGCACCTGTTTTATCCAGATATTTGAGGTAACCGTCAAAATCATTTTCTATTATCCGGTCAATCGCACCCAGATCAAGCGCTTCAAGATTTTTCTTAATATCTCTTTGAAAAGGCACATAACCAAAACGCCTGCCATAATGGGTAAAATCAGAACTTGCCACTATCAGGGTTTTTTCATCAATATATTTTTTGATCACCCCGGCAATATCATTATAGCCGGAGCCTGATATATCACCCACAACAAGAGGAACGATCTTAAAATCATCCAGAACCACCTGTAAAAAGGGAAGCTGCATCTCAAGCGAATGTTCCTGCATTTCTGCATTTCCGGGACCGTCAAAGAGCGGCAATTTACAAAGCTCATCTGTAATTTTTCTGTCCACTTCGACCGTCCCTGCAGGCGTCTGGTAGATATCCTCCCCGGACACAGCCACCCCCCTGAAAGGAAGGTAGTGTGAAGGTCCCATGATGATAACTCTATTTATATTCATACCTTCTAAAGCCTTGTACCCATATGCAGCAGCCTGTCCGGAAAACTGTATTCCGGCATGAGGCGAAACGATCCCCACAGGACGCCCCCCTATCTCCGGCAGCTCTGTATTCTTTAGAAAATTATCTACAAGTTCTTTTATTTCTTCGCCTGTTCCCGGATACCACGACCCGGCAATGGATGACTTTCTCACGGCAATCTCCTTAACCTTTATTCCGGTAACTAATAACATTACATAAAACATATAGCTGTTAATATCAACTTTTTATCATAACAAAAATATGTTAGGCTCATATACATATGCAATTAAGCCTATAATCTTCTGCCCGGGAGCATTTTTGGATACGACCTGCAAAAATAAAAACCCTTGGTACTATGTGCCTACCCTCTATTTTGCCGAGGGCCTTCCCTACATCATGGTCAATGTGGTCTCAACCATCATGTATAAAAAGATGGGCATGTCAAACCAGTTTATCGGACTGACAAGCATCCTTTATCTTCCCTGGGTCCTTAAGATGTTATGGAGCCCTGTTGTCGACATTTATAAAACGAGACGTACATGGCTGCTGGTCTGCCAGATACTGATGGCCGCTGTGTTTGCATTGCTTGCATTAAGCATCAGCACAAAGATGTTTGTTCCCTTAACCCTTGCGGCTTTCATCACCATAGCCTTCATCTCAGCCACCCATGATATTGCGATCGACGGCTATTATATGCTCGCCCTGGACAAAGATAAACAGGCATTTTTCATCGGCATCAGGTCTCTGTTTTACAGGTTTGCGGTAATCTTCGGCCAGGGTCTGCTTGTTATCATGGCGGGAACAATTGAAAAAGGCACAGGAAACATACCTTTAAGCTGGACAGCGGCAATGGGATTTCCCGCAATTATATTTCTTTTTGTTTTTCTGTTTCACCGCTCCTACCTCCCTTTTCCCTCTTCTGACATCACCCGCACAACCTCAAAAAGAAAAGGGTTTAACGAAGCATTCAAAACATATTTCAAACAGGACAAGATCATACCGATTATTTCTTTTATCCTCCTCTACAGGCTTGGAGAAGCAATGCTTGCGAAAATGGCTGCTCCCTTCCTGCTTGACAGCACAGCAGCAGGAGGCATCGGACTTGCCACAGACACCTTTGGCTTTGTATACGGAACAGCAGGAATTATCAGTCTTGCTTTTGGCGGAATACTGGGAGGATTTCTGATCTCAAAATTCGGTCTGAAAAAATGCATCTTGCCGATGGCAATATTTCTAAATGCACCTGACATCTTTTATGTATATATGTCAACGGCAAAGCCTGCACTTGAAATGGTATGTTTCATGGTAGCCTTTGAACAGTTTGGATACGGTCTCGGTTTCACAGCCTTTTCTGTCTTTCTCATGTACATTGCAAAAGACCCCTATAAAACATCACATTTTGCCATTTCAACTGGGCTTATGGCCCTTGGGATGATGCTCCCCGGAATGATAAGCGGATTCTTACAAACCGCCATGGGATATACCGGATTTTTTATTACGGTTCTTTGTTTAACCCTTCCGGGTATGGCACTTATCTTTTTTATTCCTCTTGAAAACAACAAAAAGGCATAAGGCTTTTCACTTTGGAAACATCACTCACAAAAAAAAGGCTCTCCTACCTCGAAATATTTACCATGCTGGAAGAACTTTCCCGGCAGGAAAACATCTCATTTAAACCCGCAGAAAAAAACACTTTCCTGCTAAATGATAGTATCGACGAAAAGCTTTTCTGCATCCTCCCTCCCCTTTTCCCTGAACCGGAAGAAGGTATGCCGCTGACGGACTACATAAAAAAAGTGCCGGAGACGCCTCCGGCATATATCATTGTCCTGATTCAGGCCGGAGCAGCAGCACTCGGCTGTTTTGAAAAAAGCGAGGTGACAGCGCATAAAGCGCTGACTAAATATATGGTCAGAAAAAAACGGGGAAAATCACAGTTAACCTATCTAAGACAAAAAGGGAAATCCCGTGCAGGCTCACGTATCAGGCTAAGAGAAAGCATGGAATTTTTTGAGGAAATAAACAGCAGGTTGATCAACTGGAAGGAACATCTCAAGAAAACATCCATTATTTTCTCCAGCTGTCCGGTCAGGCTGACGAATGAACTGTACCAGGCCAAAGCTCAGCCCCCTTTTGAACGAAAGGATAAAAGACTTAAAAAAATACCCTTTCATGTCAATACGCCAAACCACAAGGAGCTCATCCATATCAATTATCTTTTAAATTCAGGCTATTTTCTCTCAGAAACAACAGAAACGTAATTTAAAAGACGAACAACCAGCGTTGATGAAAAACCAATCTCAAAGATCGAATAGTTATTTTTTCCGTTTGTTTCATCATTTTTTCCGATTCATAATTTGATGTTGAACGTTCGATGTTCGACGTTCATCTTTTCCCATTCATTATTCCTTTAAGATAAGAATTACGGCTCTAAAACCGTGTGTTCATAAACTCAACTAAGCCCTTTCAAGCAAGCCTCCCTCTTCTGCCATATCGAGCAAAAGCTTAATGGCCTTCCTGCCATCCTCACCAAAATCAAAAGTAAAATCATTAACATAGAGATCCACATGACTGCGTAGCACATCATCATCCATCTCCCCTGCATACTTTTTCATAAAGGACATTGGAATATCAGGGGCAGACCGCGCCATTTTAAGACTTTTTCTTATTGCTGCTTCTATTGACGCTATCATATCTTCTTCCAGTGTTTTTTTGGCAACTATCGCACCCAGAGGAATAGGACAGCCTGTCTCTTTCTCCCACCAGCCCCCCAGATCCTCAACAAGCACAAGCCCGTAATTTTCAAAGGTAAATCTCCCCTCATGGATAACAACACCGGCATCCACCTCTTTTTTTGCAACAGCAGGCATTATTTCATCAAACCGCATATAAACCTTATTTTTTATTTCGGGTCTGTAGAGAGAAAAAAGAAGATTCGCCGTTGTCAGTTCACCCGGCAGGGCCACACGGACATCCGCTGACTTAAGATCAGAAGCACCAGGGCCTGCCACCACAACAGGACCGCAGCCCCTGCCAAGAGCACCGCCCGCATTTAAAAGTCTGTATTTCCCCCTTACCAAACCATAGGCAAAAAAGGAGACCTTTAAAACATCAGCCGCTTCAGCTGCGGCCATCCTGTTCAGCTCGGAAATATCCTTAAGACAACAGTCAACAAGAGGCGCCCCTTTTATTCTGCCGTTGATCCAGGAATCAAAAACAAAGGTATCATTTGGACAGGTCGAGATCCCCAGGGTCAAAACATTAGACATAGCATTCACCAAAGAAATGAATAGTTTTAAGTAAAACCAAGGTCAAAGGTCAAAGGTTAAAACCTATTACCTGGTTCCTGATTCTTCCATTCCGCACGCCACACTCGTCACTCCGCATTTGATTTATTACGCGATCCGCATTCTTAATTCCCCAATCGATCGCCCTTCACTTCTCACTTTTCACTGCCTACAGCCCCAGCGCATTCAAAAGCGCCTGCTGTGCAGCCTCAGCAGCTTCCTTAAGTCTCCAGTTCTGATAATTACGGTCACCGCATAGATTTGATATACCTCTTATTGCAGTACACGGAATACCCGCCCTGTACGCGATAAGAGCACCTGCTGCTGTTTCCATATCTTCACATACAAGATCATCTTTAAGATCAAAACGTTTTTTCATCTTTTCAGCCTGTACTGCATCTCCGGATACGGCTGAAAGCGACAGAAACACGCCTCTTAAAACCGGTTCAGCGGCAGGATCATCACAGAGATAAATCGTGTTATAGATATCTTCTCCATCCTCTTTTGCATAAAACGGAAGTCCGATATCCTCCAGATCCTGAAAGTAATTTTCAGTTTCAACCCCTGCCGCTGCAAAAACTGCGGATCTTCCGGCTACCGCTTGAGTTAATAGGCTGATATCATTTGAATAGACGCCGCAAACCCCCACATTAAACATATGTTTTGGCTTAAATCTTTCAATTGCCAAAGCGGCTGCAGCAGATGCATTAGCAGGACCGGGACCGCTTTCAATGATGTAAGTATCCTCTCCATTACGGTTTATATTATAGATATTAAAACCAAGCCTTTTCTCCACAAACCTGCATTCGGGTATAGAAATCAAAAATGATATTTCAAGATTTGTTGCTGCCAGAACAATTGTTTTCATTATCTTCCTCAGAGTATTTTTATATTTACATTACTAAACAATTTATATGAAAGCGAGTATTTTTCACCTTTTTTATTTTATATAGCATTTTATCCTTATAATATTCAGTCTATGGTAATGACATTTATACGAAAATTATATATAATGTCTGTCAGGTTAATTCACTGCCAAATAAGAGAGTTTCAAAACCCGAGGGGGGACAATGAGCCCGGACAATACAAATACAAACAATTCTTCCTCACCTACATTTAAAAAAGCACCGGGATCAAAACGGTCAGACACATTAACGCTGATTTCCTTTGCAGCTTTTTAATATTTTACTATTGTTCCGAAAGGCCTTTGTCTGTAGGTACGGCTGTACCCGTATTAACGATAGGATGGCTTTTCGGACTTATGCCTGCATACGTTCTGGCAATATGTATTGCGCTTTTCCCTTTGATATAACTTATTATAATTGTTCATCGAAAGCCTCCTCCTTTGTGATCTTTGAGCGGTTCACATTATTGGAGGTTTTCGTATATTCCCGGAAATGTCAAACTTTGGGAGTTTCCCCGGCAAAGCCGGGGGCTTACCCAATATAGTTAGATCAATATTGAGATTTAAACAGGGTATTAAGGCAGGGATTGGATATCTCCGCCGGCAGGAAATACCTTTTTTGTGAACAGACAAGACGCAAGTTTTTGTTACGCCATGAAATTAAAACATCCTAATTAAAAATGTTAACCCGCAATCACACCTCCGAAAAGCAGAAGTGCAAAGATCCAGAAAAAAAGTTCAAAGATAAAAGACCATAGCGTGGCTGCCGTATCATCTTCCGCAATAAAATAAACATCCGAGACTTCCTTGCCGGCAGAAACGGTTATTTCAACGTAAGCATTGAGATCTGCCTCCTCTGCACTTTCGTCCGGACCGTTATAATATTCTTGAGTCACAGGATTTACAAAGGAATCATTCAAAAATCCATATAATGTCTCTGCATACGGCCCCACTGAGGATCCTCCTGTAAAAGCCGTGTTTATAGGCTCGATAAAAACCTTATAGGTGCCGGGCAGCACATGCATCTCAAATGCTCCGGTTGACTGCCTGTAATAATCAGACACACTGGAAAACTGGTTCATGTCCTCATTTCCGACCATTACGGCCACTACATTGGCCCCCAGAACCGGGCTGTCGTCATTTCGGACAACAGTTCCGGAAATCTTTCCATAAACACTGTCAGCGCCTACCGGATAGAGGAGAGTCAAGGCTGCTTCATCATCTGGATTCAGCTCCGCCACGCTGGTGTCATTGTCCGTCTGAAAAGGAAACATGGTGGGCACATACCGGTCATCAGTCATTATCCCGTTCTGCGCATACCGGGTGTTAACCTGGCAGTGATCGAGCCCCATAAAATGACCCAGCTCATGAACAATGGTGGCCTTAAGCACACCCGGACTACCATCCACATCCGCAAGATTACCGTTTAAGACTACAAAACCTTCCCCGATATAGGAACCCGTACTAAAAGAAGTGAACCCCAGCACACTGTCTTTGCCTCCGAAACCATAAACTGCGTCCATAATTGCGCCGTTATCATCAAAAATGACCGGATTAATGCCATCTCCTTTATTCCAGTAAATTCCATAATTTGAGGCATCAACATCAACCGGAAGATAACCGGCATTTGAAAAATATATGGTTGAGGTAGCCACATCTCCCCATTTTGAAAAACATTCATCCACCAGTGCTGTCGCTTCCAGATTGCTCAAAGGCCCCAGGCTTCCCAGGTCAACCTTATAGGTGATCGGAAAAGAGCTGCTCTCATGAACTACAGGAGCACCATTTAGGGTGGCAAGGGGGCCGCCGGCAAAAGCGGCTGTGCCTAAAAAAGAAACCATCAAAACAA
>CAYLYF010000146.1:0-7642 GCA_964387595.1 uncultured Thermodesulfobacteriota bacterium
CTGAAATTGGAACTATTCAAATTCATAAAATAAAACGTAGTGATATTAAATCTTTATTAATGAAAAAACTAAGTGAGGGTTATTCTAAAAGTACAGTCAGTCTAATTTTAAATCTAGTTTCCGGCCCCTTAAACAATGCTTTAGACGACGAAATCATATCAGTGAACCCTACAATAGGAATTATGAAGAGACTGGATTTAAAAGGCAATAAGAGTGATAAAGTTGATCCTCTGGACAAAGAAGAAACAAAACTTTTTCTTTTAACTTGTCAGGAGCATTACCCTGAACATCACCCATTCTTTTTAACAGCTTTTAGAACGGGTTTACGCCTGGGTGAGTTGCTCGGTCTACAGTGGTCCTCAGTTGATTGGAATAATGGTTTTATTGAAGTTAAGCGGAGTTATAAGCTTGGTATTATCAGCAAAACAAAGACCGGAAAAGAAAGAAGGGTTGATATGTCCGACCAGTTGAAGGAATGTCTAAGGGAGCTTTTTACACTGAGAAAAGAAGAGGCTCTAAAATCTGGTAGAGGTTCTGTAAATGAGATCATATTTAATAAAGATGGAAATTATATCGAACAGAACTTTATAAGGCGTGTATTTAAAAAGATACTGGTTAAAGCAGGGATAAGGGAAATCAAACTACATGCCACACGGCACTCATATGCTTCACAGATGCTTAGTAGAGGAACGAGTCCGGTATATGTTAAAGAGCAGCTGGGTCACTCAAGCATACAAATAACTGTGGACGTGTATGGTAAATGGATTAAAAATAAAGATCGAAATATTGTAAATATACTTGATGATTCAGACACTCTGCAAAGCAAAGCAAACTGGGTGCAATAGGGGTGCAGAATACGGCAAAAAAGATGCACTTTTAAGAAAATCAACAAAGGAAAATCAAATAGTTAGAGCTAAAAATGTAATCCTCTCTTCGGCACCAAATACAAAAAAGGCTTGTAACATTAAATTGTTGCAAGCCTTTTGTTTTTCAGGGTGCATATTCCATCAATACTGGGAGATGATTCATTTGTTGACAATATAACGGAAAAATACTTTAAAGAAAAACAAGATCAAGAAGTCCCGGAATCAAAGGTTTTAGCACCGGACATTGAAAGAATAAAACAAGCGGTTTGTAGTCAATACAGGACAAACCCGGATGATCTGCTTGTGTCCAGACGGGGGACAGAAAATGAAGCTCGTAATGTTGCTATTTATCTGATTCGGCAATATACCGGTGAAAAGCTTGTGAGTATCGGACACGAGTTTAATATTTCGAAATATAGTACGGTGAGCAGTGTTGTGTTGAAAGTTGGAAACGAACTTCATTCCCAAAAAGACGAAAAATTTAAAAAACAAATTAACGATATCAAAAAAACATTAGGTAAAGGTCAAAGGCAGACTTGACCCCTTGCCCCTACTAGTCGATTAATGTGACAACAATATCAAATGTCTTATTAAAAACAAATAAAAAATTTGCAATGATTTTGCGGAACTGTTGCTGCGGAATATTTCATGTCGGGTTAAAGCAGAGTGTTGTTACGGACAGTCACGGCTGATTTTTTTTAGATAAATAAAAAACTCCCGGTTTCCTTTTTGCCCCTGTATGGGAGATTCCATGATACCTTTAACCCTGAGTGAAAGCTTTTGCGTTTTATCGATAAGATCCTTTATGATTGACTGGTAGAGCTTTGTATCTTTTACGATCCCTCCGGGTTCAACATCTTCTTTTTTAGCTTCAAACTGGGGTTTGATAAGGGCGAGAATTTCACCTTCTTTATGTAGAATAGAGATTACCCCGGGCAGTATCGTTTTTAATGAAATAAAAGATGCGTCAATTACGGCCAGCTCGGGAGAGGGATCAAATTCAGAAGGATCAAGTTTGCGTATGTTTTTTCTTTCAAGGTTTATTACCCGGCTGTCCTGCCGCAGCTTCCAGGCCAGTTGTCCATAGCCCACATCAACCGCATAAACAAGGGATGCTCCTTTTTGAAGTACGCAGTCCGTAAATCCGCCGGTGGACGCGCCCACATCAATAACCGTTTTTCCGTTTATTTCAAGGCTGAAGGTGTTGATCGGTGTTTCAATTTTTTCGCCACCGCGGCTGACAAATTTTGAGGAGTTTCCCTTAATGCGGATGCTGGACTGGATATTTATCGGGGTGCCCGGTTTGTCAATCATGTGGTCGTTGACGATGACTTTACCGGCCATGATCAGCGGTCTGGCCTCACTCAGGTTCTTTGCAAATCCTTTTTCAACAAGGATTTTATCAAGAGTGTTCTTCTTCGTTCGCGGGTGTCTTTCCATTTAATATTTCTTTGATTGTATTGTAAATGCCCTGCGCATCTATTTTATGTATTGCCCGAAGGACGTTCTGGGGACCATGCTCAACAAAAATATCAGGAATGCCAAGGGTTTTTATTTTTATATCTTTATGATAACCCTGGACTGCTTCAAGAATTGCAGTGCCGAAACCGCCCTGTATAACGTTTTCCTCAACAGTTAGGATGTTTTTTGTTTTTTTTGCAAATTCAAGTACGCATGCTTTGTCAATGGGTTTTATAAACCGGCTGTTTATTACAGAAACGTTTATGCCTTCTTCTTCAAGTTTTTTTGCGGCTTCCATGGCGGGATAGACGGTTGAACCGATGGCAAAAATAGAAGCATCAGCCCCCTGCTTCAGGACTTCTGCTTTACCCACAGGAATCTCTTTGATGTCCTGGTCAAGGGGTACTCCCAGTCCCTTGCCCCGGGGATATCTTATGGCGACCGGCTGTGAAAGGCTGCATGCGGTATGCAGCATATGTTTTAATTCGTTTTCATCTTTTGGTGCCATAAATACCAGGTTGGGCATTGGCCTTAAGTAGGATATGTCAAAAAGTCCGTGATGGGTGGGACCGTCTTCGCCCACGATACCAGCCCTGTCAAGCATGAAAATAACCGGCAGGTTCTGTAGACACACATCATGCAGGATCTGGTCATAGGAACGCTGTAAAAAGGTCGAATATATTGCCGCAACAGGCCTAAACCCCTGTGTTGCCAGTCCTGCGGCAAAGGTGATGGCGTGCTGTTCAGCAATACCCACATCAAAAAACCTTTTTGGAAACTCTTTTTCAAATCTGTCAAGGCCGGTTCCGCTGGTCATTCCTGCGGTAATCGCCACAATGGTCTTATCCTCTTCGGCGATATCGACCAGGGTATTCCCAAAGACTTTTGTGTATGAAACCCCGCTTTTTTTGCCGGTTGATTTTCCGGTGATTTTGTCAAAAGGACCGACACCATGAAAATAGGTCGGATCGTTTTCAGCAGGCGCGTAACCTTTCCCTTTTTTTGTGATGACATGATAAAGGATGGGACCTTTCAGCTTTTTTATATTTTGCAGATCTTCCAGTAGAAGGTCAAACCTGTGTCCCAGGACCGGACCAATATATTTAAACCCCAGTTCGTCAAAGATGAGGCCGGGGATAAAAAGGCTTTTGAAAAACCATTCAGACTGTCTGGCCAGTTTTGCGATAGATTCTCCAATTCCCGGAATTTTTAAAAGAATCTCTTTTAAATTGTCTCTGAACTTATTATAGGTATGACCGGAAATGAGATGGGAGAGCGAAGAGGACAGGGCCCCTACATTGGGAGATATTGACATCTCATTATCATTTACGATAACAATCATATTTTTTTTGATGTGTCCCGCATAATTAAGGCCCTCAAAAGCCATGCCTGCCATTAATGAACCGTCTCCTATTACCGCAATTACTTTATCTTTACTCTCGTTAAGACAGTTGGCCTGGGCCATGCCAAGGGCGGCAGAAATCGAGGTGCTGCTGTGCCCGACATCAAATGAGTCATGCGGGCTTTCTGAGCGTTTAGGAAATCCGCTGATACCGTCAAGTGTACGCATGGTGCGGAGAGCCTCTTTTCGACCGGTTAAGATCTTATGGGTATAAGCCTGATGGCCCACATCCCAGACTATTTTATCTTTTGGCGTGTCAAAGATGTAATGCAAAGCGATTGTAAGCTCAACAGTTCCCAGACTTGAGGCAATATGACCGCCTGTTTTTGAAACAGAATCAATTATCAGTTCTCGGATCTCTTCAGCAAGGAGGGGAAGCTGGTCGACGGTTAGTTTTTTCAGGTCTTCAGGTGTATTTACACTGTCCAGGAGCTTTTCCATTTTCTGTTTAGTTTTTTCTTTCTATGATGAGTTTTGCGATTTCACGGAGCGGTCCTGCCTTTTCATCAAAGGTCTTAATAGAATCGAGTGATTTTTCATAAAGGGACATCTGTATCTTTTTGGCTTCTTTGATTCCAAGTAAAGAAGGATATGTGGCTTTTTCCACCTTTTGGTCTTTTCCCACGGTTTTGCCCAGTTGTTCCGTGGTGCTTATTATATCAAGAATATCATCTGTTATCTGAAAAGCAAGACCTATTGCCTCACCATAACGGTTGAGATCTGTTAACTGGACTTTGTTCGCATCTGCCAGAATTGCGCCTGTTAAGACAGCTGAGGTGATGAGCTTTGCTGTTTTATGGCTGTGGATATAGTCAAGCCGTTCCCTGCTGATCGTTTTCCCTTCTGACTCAAGGTCAACGGCCTGTCCGCCGATGATGCCTTTTGATCCGCAGGCCTCGGAAATAAGCTTTATTACTTTAATTTTTTGTTCAGGTGAGAAAGCGCTGTTTTCTGTTGCAGAAAGAAGACAGAATGCTTCCGTCTGAAGCGCATCACCTGTGAGTACGGCTACTGCTTCGCCGAAAACCCGGTGGGTTGTGAGACAGCCTCTTCGGTAGTCATCATTATCCATTGACGGAAGATCGTCATGAATAAGGGTGTAGGTGTGTATCAGCTCAAGCGCACAGGCTTCCCGCACGACCGTGTAACCATCAGCACCGACTGCTTCTGCTGCGGCAATTGCAAGGATAGGGCGCAGCCTTTTGCCTCCGGAAAAAAGACAGTACCGCATTGCCTGATGAAGCTGCGGCGGAAATGAATCTTTCTCCGGCAGAACACTGTCCAGGGTTCTGTCAACCAGTTCTTTTTTTTCTTTAAGATATGTGCCGATATCAAAAGGTTTCATAATTTTATCTTCATCAGAACCTAATCTAGCTTTCAATCTCTTCAAAGGGTGCTTTTTCAGAGCGGCCTTCCTCATCCGTAAGCAGTATTTCAACTTTTTTTTCTACAGCGTCAAGCTTCTGGGAACAAAAGCGGGAAAGTTTTATTCCCTCTTCAAAAAGAGAAAGGGCTTCATCAAGAGACAGTTCGTTTTCATCAAGACGCTGCACAATATTTTCAAGGTCTTCAAGAGATTTTTCGAAATTTTTCTTAGCCATGATAAGTGCCTGTTATGGTGTTTTGTTGTTGATATAAATATCTATTTTTTGTCCGGGTAATTTATGTGTTCAGTTTAACGACTTCACACTCTGCGCTGCCTTTTGCAAACCTTATATTTATCCTGTCACCCGGATCTAAATTGGACGAATCTTTTATTGTCTTCAGAGACGGCAGCAGTTTTGTTATGCTGAAGCCTCTTTCAAGCGTATGCAGGGGATTAAAGGAGTTAAGACCGGTTATGCAGGTCTTCAGTGACAGCCTTTTATTGTTTGCTGCCGCTGTGAAATTTCCGGAAAGGTTTTTTGTTAAGAAGTAAAGCCTTTCCCTTTTGTTCTTTATCATATTTGACGGAGATGCGGAAAAAACAATTTTTTGGGCACTTTTCACCTCTGCTTTTTTGAGGTTGATCAGGTGATTTATTGACAGGGTTAACCTGATGCTAAGGTCATCGGTTTTCAGTCTTAAGTCGGAAAGCATTTTAGCCGGGTCAAGCAGGAGGCTGTGACAGTGATTAAGTTTCATCCTGTTTTTTTCTAGGGTCTGCAGTAAAAAGTTTCTTAACCGGGAAGTTGTCTGCATGACCTGCTTTTGAAGCTTTTCCTTTTCTTTCACTGCCAGTTCTGCGGCTGCTGAAGGGGTTGGTGCCCTAAGGTCCGCAACGAAGTCAGAGATCGTAAAATCTGTTTCGTGACCGACAGCTGATATTACGGGGATATCTGAATTGTAAATTGCACGGGCAACCCTCTCTTCATTGAAGGCCCACAGGTCCTCAATTGAACCTCCACCGCGGCCCAGGATGATAACATCTGCCTGATAGCTTTTGTTTACGGTTTTTAAAGCATCTTCAATTTCCAGTGAAGCCATGTCTCCCTGTACTTTTACCGGAATGATCAAGATTTCCATGTTTGAAAATCTTCGGGTGATGATGTTGATGATATCTCTTACTGCTGCGCCGCTGGGGGATGTTATGACCGCAATTTTTTCAGGAAGAAAAGGGATCTTCTTCTTTTTTTCGCTTTTGAAAAGTCCTTCTTTCTCAAGCTTTTTCTTTAGCTGTTCAAAGGCAAACTGAAGGTCTCCGATTCCCCTTGGGGTCATATTTTCTATCAGGAGCTGATATTCTCCTCTGGGTTCATAGACATTGATCCTGCACTTGCAGACCACTTTCATGCCGTCCTCAGGCGTATATTTGAGTGCCTTGTTTTTAAATTTGAACATGACTGCACGAATCTGGCTCTTTTTGTCTTTGAGGGTAAAATAAAAATGGCCTGAGGAGGGAATTTTCAGGTTCGAGATCTCGCCTTCGATCCAGAGATCAGCATAGGCAGGTTCAAGCGTTGCCTTGATGTGACGTGTTAGCTCGGATATGGTTAATATGGGTGTATTTTTCATGGTTTTAAGAGTTTGAACGGCATGTGTCTAAAATTAATAGAATAATTCCCCTGATACCGCATGGTGTATCGTTATTCTAATAATCAATAAAAATAGCATAAGTTATAGGTGTATTTCAAACTAAATTTATGTTAAAGGTGAAAAAATATAAGATGTTAAAATTTATCTCCTTGCATGTAATTATATTTCTTAATAGAATATGATGATATAAAAAGAAAAAATCTAATAAATTAGAAAGTGAAACTGATATGAAAAAAACAGTTCTGCTCATTATGTTTTTGCTGGTCAGCAGCGGTATTTGTTCTGCGGAAGTCAAAAAGGAGTATTTTACAAACGGTAATCTGAAATGGGAGAAAAATCTAAAAGATGGAAAACCGGATGGCACGACCAAGTGGTACTATAAGACGGGTAATATTCAGATGGAAGAGAACTATAGTAATGACGCGCTGAACGGTGTGTGTAAGGTCTATTATAAAAACAGTCAGCTTAAAGCAGAGACTTTTTATAAAAATGGTGAGGTGAGCGGGCAGGGCAAGTCTTTTTATGAGGACGGGACGCTTATGGAGATCGTTAATTATGCGAACGGAAAACAGGAAGGCATATGCAAGGCATTTGATGAAGAAGGAACTTTAAGGATAGAGGTTTTCTTTAAAGACGGTGTGCCTGACGGGGAGGCCAAACGATATCATGAAAATGGTAAACCGCAGTTCCTGGACCTGTATAAAAACAAAAAACGCGTCAGCCGTAAGGTTTTTGATGATACGGGAAAACTTATTTCAAGCGAGGATTTTAAGGATTAGAAATAATAAAAATAATTTGGCAGACTTTGCAACACAGCTCGGACCTTGCCTGACACCGATTCAATGTTAGAGACAGAACTTGAAAATTAAAAACGGAAAAAATTTTATATTATCATAAG
>CAYLYF010000147.1:0-7458 GCA_964387595.1 uncultured Thermodesulfobacteriota bacterium
GGCTGAATAGTTTTGATCATAAAACACCAAAAATAGAATTAAGCCGGAAGGAAATCAACATCCTACGCAATCTCGAACACAGTATTGCGAACCCGGCATTATTGCGGTCTTGGATAACCGGTTTTTTCTTACGCTGCCGTCCCGGGCCACTCTACAGGTTCCTTTTCAGCATCTACCGTTATATAACAGACTGACATGCCGGTAATAAAACATTTCACCCTGTCTTTATGTCTTCTTAAGATAATGATATGTTTGTTAGAACGATGGAAAAATCAAAAGGAAATTATTGTTTAAGCTTTTATACAAAAGGCACTTCACGCCGGGCCTGCAGATACCCCTTAAGGGCATTTAAATTTTTATAACGGAGAGTCCTTATAATCGCGCGCATCCCAAGGAAAATGGTTTTAAATCCCTGTGCAGACAAACAGGCAGCAGAATTTAAAAAAAGCTTACGAACAAGTAAAAAATGACTGCGGTTTACATGATGCTCGTAAAAGAAAGAATTGTGAACAGCTGAAGACCCTGTCTTATGATAGATCTTTGCTTCTGCAACAATTCCTGTTTTAAATCCATTTTGGACAGCCCGGAAACAAAATTCCATATCTTCTCCGTACATAAAAAAATCTTCATCAAAAAGGCCCAGAGTCTCAAAAACCCTGGTGCGGATTAAGAGACAACAGCCGGGGATATAGAAAAAATTACCCGGAAGCAGAGAAAGAGGCTTGTTTGTGAGCAGACCGGTCCAGATATTATAGTAACTCCCCCTGGACCAGAGCTTCTCCTGATCAGGATGGTTATAAATAACAGGTGATGCCAGATCCAGTGAAGAAGACTCGGCTCCTTCAATAAGAGCACCTATCATACCGGAAGGAGGGAGAGTATCGTTATTCATAATTAAAAATGCATCAAATCCCTGGGACATCATTTGCTTGACTACATAATTTACACCTCCGGCAAATCCAAGATTTTTTTTACTTGAGATCACCTCAACAATTGATGTTTCTATAAAAGCACTGGTTAGTATATGTTTCTCATCTTCTGAGCCTGAATTCTCAAGCACAACTATTTTTGCAGGCAGCTGATCCGTGAGTCTGTTTATGCAGGCTATGGTTTCCTCATGTCCAAAATAATTTAATATTATTGCGCAAAGTTTCACAACTTTCAGCCCCGTATTCTTAGAACATTTTTCCCCGTAAAAACAACGTGTACTTACCCTGTTTTATTTTTTTACACCAATAAGATGATTTGCAAAACCAAAAATGTCCCACAGCACCGAACCTCCAATATATCCCTGGGAAACCAGAGAAATAAGAGCATACAAAGGAAGAAGCAGTATCCTTTTTAACGACCTTCTCGTCCCTGACCTGATAATGTCAAAACCGTTATCAGAGAGAAGTGTTAATATGTCTTCCATCTGATAGATCTTAACATGGGATGGATCATCATAAAAGTTTAAGGTGCCCTTCATGCTGGGAAAGTTAACACTATTGGGTGAAGGGAACTCAATATATACAACACCGCCTTTAACAAGTTTTTGCAGAAGGCCTACAATGATCTCTCTGCCGTTTTCAAGATGTTCAATCACGTGAGATAAAAGTATACAGTCAAAAAATCTGTCCGGCACCTGAGAAAGGCTGTTAGCAGTTGACAAGTCAACCTCGAAAAACTGTTCCATGGAAATAACGTCATCACTGCCAAAATCATGCAGCCGTGTTTTATCCAAACCATAATAACGGCATTTTGGATAATGCCGTTTTGTGCGGGAAGGAGAATGGTTACCGCATCCCACATCCAGAATTTTAACATGCGGCAGGCTTAGCCATTTGTTCAGATATTCAAAGCGTGCCGGTTTTTCAAAAAATCGCAATACCATTGGACTATTTCTTAATATTAAAATGGTTTATAACTTCATCCAGGACAGTATCAGTTTCTATCCTGTTTATGCACTTTGCCCGGAAAAAAGGAACAGGACACTTGTAGCAGTTACAGGCAAAAGCGCATGAATCAGAAGTAAGGTTCCTGACCCAGGGATAGTGCGGCCGCCAGTAAACACCGGATGAACCTGTAATACAAACGGTTTTTTTCTTCAGGAAGGTTGACAAATGCAGAATGCCTGAATTATGACAAATAACACCGCGGCTTCCCGAAATAAGCTCGGCAGTATTTTGGAGAGGTTGATCAAGACACAAACTGACCCGGCTTTTTAAATTTTCCGGAAGCGAAGAAATAAGATTATTAAGACGTGCTTTTTCATCTTTCACTCCAAGCAAACATAATGAACAATCAGTTTCGTTTAACAGCTTTACAATCAGCTTTTGCCACCTTTCAATCGGCCACAGGGTTGTTTTCCATTTCTTTTTTGCACCGGGATGAAGAACCAGAAAAGGAGATCCTTTTGGAAAAGAGTTGTTTTGATTTTTTGTTTGCCAGGGTAAAAGGGCAGAGAGATTTTTATCTTCTATTTTTGGTGATAAGCCTAATGCCTTAATGTCTGCAAAAATCTGATCAAGAATATATGGCTGACTATTTTTATGGATACTGGACCATAGTTTTTTCGGGGAAAGCAGATGTCCCAGCAGGCGGGTCTTAAGTGTAGGGTAAGGGCCAAGATAGATCAGGTCAAAGACATTACGCCAATTCTTAACAATGGGCAGCAGTTGACTGTACTGGCGGGGAAGAGAAATGACCCTGGTTGGAGAACAAAACTCTTCAAAAAGTTCGGGAGCATGAGTTGCGCTTGTCAACAGATAAGACCGTACTGAGGGATCAGCCTGTAAAGCCAGTAATAACGGCCTGACAACCAACAGGTCTCCAAGCCCGCCGCCCCATAGTATGCCGACCTTTTTGTTCATATACGAGATTACTCCATATGTACTGTTACCTGGATAACAGTGAGATTATCAGAAACAGGTCTGTTTAATTCATAATAAAAAGATATTATCAGCAACTCTTTTTTGCAAGTTATTCTTTCAAAAACAGCTTTGTACTACCACAAAGAAAATATGTAATAAAATTTTGCAAATTTAGACAAATGGTTTTATACTCCGGATAATACAGAAAGTCTGCCTGCAGATCAAAGATGCCTAATTCTTAAAAATCAATCGTATGCTAAGAGGTTTTATAATAACATGCTTAAGACCTTTATCAGCTCAAACAATATATACAATCTCTTTAAGGCTTTTCTCCCTGAAAATGCTTCAAACATTATAACAGCAGAACACTATCCTAAAAAACTGCTTTCAGGCAAAACAACTCCCGCAGCCATCCTTGACCTTGGTTGCGGAGCAGGAAATTCAATTGATTTTTTTAAAAATATAAATCCATGCATCAACTGGTTTGGAACAGATATCGAGGATTCTCCTGAAGGAAAGATGCGGACCAGAAATGACGGTGATTTCAGGACATATGACGGCATTAACCTGCCATACGAGGACAACTTCTTTGATCTGATCTATTCACATCAGGTCCTTGAACATGTTCGGCATCCTGACGACCTTCTTAAAGATGTGTTTCGTGTTTTAAAACCAGGGGGGTATTTTACTGGTTCGGTATCTTACCTTGAACCTTACCACTCATTCAGCATTTATAATTTTACACCATACGGTCTGATCATATCATTAAGTGATGCCGGTTTTCAGCTCGAAGAAATGCGGCCGGGAATTGACGGTCCAACACTCATTCTAAGGCAGATGATCAATGCTCCGCAAAAACTAGGGTCTTTTTTTACCAGATTGTCTTTATTTAATTTGCTTGTGAATTATTGCGGTTTTATTTTCCGGCTAAGTCCTAAGGAAAAGACTTTTCTTAAACTGCAGTTTGCCGGACAGATCTGTTTTCTTGCAGGAAAATCTGTTTAAAAATAATAGTAGAGATATTTAAACATTTTAAGAAGAGCAGTGTTTCGCCTTGAATTCAAAGTCCGGTAGAAAACTCAAGTCATTTCAGATATTACTGTCTTTATTCTATTTATCATCTTTTCTTTTTGTTGAAAAAACAATCATAAGAACACGTACTGATGTAAAAAAGAAGAGGGCAAGACCTAGGTAATGGCGCCAGCCCGATTGATACTGGTCCCATGCAGACAGCCCGGCCAGGGCCAGAAAAACATATGCTGTGATTCGTAGGAAACTTCGTTTATTCATGATTAATCCACAATTTTAAGTCTCCCGTTTTGCGTATTTTATTTATCAGGAGCACTGGTTCAAACATCAGTTGTATCTTGTACAGTTCCAAACCTAGTCCCGGTAATCTTCAAGACTTTTTTCAAAAAACTTTTTATTGTCTGTTTTCTGAGTCATTTAATTTTGCCTTTCGATTTCTGGGTTTGGTGTGGTTTTAGATTAAAGGGTTCGTAAATAAAATCTGTGCGTAGATAACGCATAGAACATAGAGCATGGCGCATAGAATACAACATCAGAGACTAGGTTCTAAAGATGTCATTCCGCCTTTAATGCGGGAACTGCGTTTAAGTTATACCCGATTTTATAAATTAACAAATTGTCAATTTTTCCAAAGATCTGCGAACGCTGTGAGAGAATAATGTTTTTCACTTGAACCCTTGACCCATGGAATCTTCGACCCCCTGAACCCTTATGGTTTTAGAAACAAAGATGCCCCGGATTAAAAATATTATTCGGATCAAGCTCCTTTTTAAGTTCTTTAAGTTTATTCGTATATTCTCCTGTACGGCTGTACATCATTTCTGCCCAAGCGCCATACGGTCTGTCAAAAAATGCGCCTGCCTCGATAAGCTGTTCGCTTGCTTCAAGCCACAGTCTTTTAATACGGTCTTTCTCGTCAGGATTATCAGGGTTACAGTGAAGATCAAATTCACAGTGAACGGCTCTGCAGCGTTCAACGGGTAAAATATAACTGCCGATATCTTCCACAGGGTAATCGTATTTTTTTGCGGTTTCAGTGATTATTTTCTGAAATTCAGGCACACGCTTAAGCGGTGCTTTAAATGAGAGGTCATGAACTGCACCGCGAAAACAGAACTTTTTAAGAATGTTCCAGGGTCTTAACATCTCCTTTAACAGAAAGTCCTCTTTATCTGTCACCTTGTAGGGGATAAGGCTCATTTTTGAAGATATCTTCTGAAGCACGTCTTTCTGATAGGCGATTTTTTCAGCGCCGAGTTCCAGCGCTCCATTTAAACATATGATCAGGGTCCAAAGCGGCACCCTGTCGCGGAGAGATTCAAACTCATTTGAGGATGTTTGCTGGGCAGGAAATACATCTGGTACTTGCCAGTTCAGGCTGAAAAGTGATGCCATGTTAAAATGGTTTAATAGAAAACATTCGAGACCGATCTCACTGTGCTGGATTGTCTTTAGCGGTTCAATCACATCTTTAAAAGATTCAAACTGAAGCGCATATACCTTTCTGTCTGCCGGAAGGTATTCTACCTTGAAGCAGGCTTTGGTAATAATTCCCATGGTGCCCTGGGCAGCACTCCAGAACCGGTACAGCATTGACCGTACAGGCCCCATGGGAGAGCCGGGTTTTCCACCCGCTGACCATAGCCCTGTTTTAAAAAGTTCACCATCCGGGAGAACAATTTCCGTATCCATTAAAAGATCGTTTCCATATTCAAAGCTGGCGGAAGCCAGAGGCTGATCACGTTCAACCCAGCTGGTAAGGGCTGAACGGTCAGGATGGGCGCCAAAAGGGATCATGGCACGAAGCCCTTTTTTTTCAAGTTCGTCCTGAAGCTGGGAAAATGTCACCCCGGGTTCGATAACCACCAACCAGTTGTCTTTATCAATATCAATGATCCGGTTCATCTTTGAAAGATTAAGGATAATTCCGCCCTTTTTTGGAATAGCTGCACCGTGGAGGTTAAGACCTGAGCTGAACGGAACAACAGGAACACCCTTCTGATTGGCAAGCTTAACCACCTTCTGTACCTGCTCAACGTTTTGTGCAAACACAAGCAGATCCGGCATCTGCGGATCTTCAAAGCTCTGATCAGAAGAATATTTTTTCAGGGTTTCTTCATCATCAAAGACATTTTTTTCCCCAAAAATCCCGATAAGGTCTTCTTTCATAGACATGATGTTGTCCCACTGATATTTTTTACTTTTTAAGTATTATTTCAGGCAATCTTACTATCTATATTTTAATTTTTCAATCAAAACATGAACAATTTATGAAAGGAGTCCATTACGTGGATAGTTTGTTTTTTTGGAGTGTTTAGCGCTCAGGAACAAGACCGACATACCTTCCCATCCAGTATGCCAAAAGATAATCTCCCCCGGAAAAGGTCACAGAATCTTCATCTGGATCTTCTTTCCAGTCAACAAAGCTGGAATAACACGTGCTTTTCCAGTAATAGGTGCTGATATGACGATTGGCAAGGGGCTGGACAAAAGCCGGGGTTTCTTTTCTCTCTTCCCGGCCGACCTTTTTGTCATCCGGAAAATCGCGGAGGTCTTCAATGATCGCAGGCAGGAAAATATCTTTATCTTCCGGCCTGACCTGATCAATAAACATAAAGGTGTAGATCGGATGCCTTTCATACTGGAAAAAACTCCACACACTGTCTGCAGCAGTTGCAAGCCTTTCCGCATAGGGCGTCTCTTTTTCCATGAGCATCAGCGAATAGTTCTGACTGGCATAATGGAGAGTATCAGACGTTGAGACTTTCTCAAGGGTCCACCTGCCGATACCCAGCATAGTGTCTCCCAGAAGCCGGTTATACTCTTTTGCAACATTTGTCCACACGTCAGCATTTTCTTCATAGGCTTGGGCACAGATCTCATCATAATAACCGGCAGCCTTTAGATAGTTTAACATGGCAACCGCAAAATAACTGTTAAACAACTGCGGGTCAAGAAAACCGTAGTCTGTCATTTTTCCGTCAAAATCAATGATCATGTAATCATTGTCAAGAACATAGCGGACGGTTGTTGTAAGGGTCTCAATAGCTTTTTCTTCAATATTCTCCGAAAGGGAAATATCTCCCTGACGCTGCAGATACAATAATATTGAAAGACCAAACACTGTGCCTGAATAATGCCCGGCTGCAACCCCGTTTTTAAACCACTCGCCGGTTTCACCCCGGCTCCAGTATTTTGTCGGATTTTCTGTCTGCGTATCCATATAATCCAGCCGCACTCCCTGATATCCGGGGAGAAGAGACCGGCATAAAAGTCCGTCAAATCCAGTAACTGTCCACGAATAGCGCAGCCCGTCAATAAGCAGCGAAATAATATCCTCCTGACTTTCGCCGGTAACAGCTTCTTTAAAAGCAAAGGCAGCCAAAAGATATCCCTGCCAGGCCGGATAGTCGGCCATATCATAGGAACTTAAATGCTTTTCATCAAAAATTTTCTCCCAGGGAAGATACGCTTTATAACAATGGACCCCGGCAGTATCTGTCATCTCAAGAGCGGATTCTTCCAGAATCTCGGCTTTTATTAACAGGTCTGTTTCTGTTTCAAACCAGGGGGTTCT
>CAYLYF010000148.1:0-7323 GCA_964387595.1 uncultured Thermodesulfobacteriota bacterium
GGGATTGGTCCGGTGGCCAGAGACCTTTATACTCCAAATGAAGCAGTCAATCGGATCAGCTTTATGCAGAGAACACTGTTGATAGCTGAACTTTTGGCACAGGACATTAAGGTTTCTAAAGGAAAGAAAAATGAAAAGAAAAAATAGTATCGATACCGAATTTATTGATCCGGGGAAAAAAATAATTCCTGAGCCGCAGCGAATCGCGGTATCTAAATCAGGCATGGTTTCTACTGCTCATTACCGTGCGACAGAGGCCGGAGCACAAATTCTGGAAGCCGGCGGAAACGCAGTAGATGCCGCGGTAGCGGCTGCGTTTGCTTTGGGTGTGTGTGAACCTCAGGCATCAGGGCTTGGCGGGCAGACCATGATGATGATACATCTATCAGAGTCTGCCCGGACCTTTGCCCTGGACGGATCTTCACATGCGCCTAACCGGGCCGTAAATGAATTGTTTGCAGAAAAATCAACCCGGCTTAGAGGCCATCAGGCAACAACTGTACCGGGCACACCGGCGGCATTGGGCTATGTGCTGAAAACTTATGGAACGCTTCCGCTTAAAGATGTGCTGGAACCGTCAATAGCTCTTGCGAAAAACGGGTACCAGATTACGGAACTGCAGAACCGACTGCAGCGCCGGGAGATCAAGTCTCTGAAAAAAGGCAATGCCGGAAGCTTTTTTCTAAATGGCGGTGAAAAAGTCTGCCAGCCCGGGACTATCTTTAAACAGCCTTTGCTGGCAGAAACCTTTCAGCAGCTAGCTGAAAAAGGAACCGATGATTTTTATGCAGGAGAGATTGCGGAATGTATTGTTAAGGATATGGAAAACAACAATGGTCTGATTCATCGGGATGATATGGCGCGGATTCCCCAGCCGATCGAACGGGAAGCTGTTAGCTGCCGATTTGGAAATATGATGGTTCATACAATGCCGCCTCCGGGTTCCGGCCGGACGCTGATTGAAATACTCAATATCCTTAAAAAGTTTCCCAACAGTGACAGAAATCCAGATACGCCTGAGGGCGCACTTCTACTGGCAGAGATCATGAGGAGAGCACAGCTGGACCGGCGGGATCGTCCTTTTGATCCGAATTTTTATCCCCAGGTTCAGGATACCCGGATGCTTAGCAGTGATTATGCAAAACTGGTTGCCGAGCAGATAAAAAAACGGGTTAAAACTTCCGGTGATACAACCCATCTTTCGGTGATGGACAAAAACGGAAATGTTGTCTCTTTAACCCAGTCGATAGAAAGAGTTTTTGGTGCCAAGACCGTAAATCCTGATCTGGGGTTTCTGTATAACAATTATATGAGTGCGTTTGACTATGATGATGTTTCCCACCCCTACTATCTCCGTCCCAATGCGGTTCCCTGGGCCAGTGTTGCGCCGACCATCATTTTTCGAGCCAAGAAGCCCTGGCTGGCGATTGGTTCTCCAGGAAGTGAACGTATTGTCACAACCATTGCACAGGTTTTGATCCGGCTTTTCCGGCAGTCTCCTTTTGATGCTGTTGCTGCTCCCCGTATGCACTGCTCTTTAGATGGAAAAGTTTCTCTGGAAGCAGCTGTTATGCGAAACGATATTCCTTCGTTTTTGGAAAAATACGGGTTTTCAATTGATGTTAGAGAGCCCATGTCTTTTTATCTGGGATGTGTTCAGATGGTTATGTTTGAAAATGAGGAGTTTATCGGTGTAGCTGATCCTCGCCGTGACGGTTCGGCCAAAGGGCCATTGTCATGAAATTACCATTTTTGATCTCCGTGCCTCATGCCGGTTTGAACGTACCTTCGGAAGTAAAAGAAATCTGTAGGTTGACTAAGCAGGAAATCATTGAAGATGGAGATGTTGGGGCTGCAGATATATATCATCCGATTAAGAATTCTGTTGCCGGATTTGTAGCGACAGAGGTGGCCCGTGCTGTTCTTGATATGAATCGTGCTGAAAATGACAGGAGAAAGGATGGGATAGTAAAAACCCATACTTGCTGGGATGTCCCGATTTACAAAAAGCTTCTATCTGAAGAAATAATTGTCACTTTGATTAAAGATTATTACCGGCCCTATCATGAAAAGCTCACAGAGATTTCAAAAGAAGTCAGGCTGGGCATTGATTGTCATACCATGGCTGCTTTTGGGCCGCCGGTGGGTCCGGACCCCGGCATAGAGCGCCCTCATATTTGCCTAAGTAATGCTGATGGAACCTGTCCACAGGAATGGATGTGGATTATCAGCCGTTGTTTTGAAAAAGTTTTTAACACAAATGTATCCGTAAATTCTCCCTTTAAGGGGGGTTACATAATCAAATCACATTCACATGAAATCCCATGGATACAGCTGGAGCTTTCCCGTGATCCATTTTTAACGAATTTAGATAAAGGCCGTTGTGTCCTGGAAGCCTTACAGCAATTTGTTCAATTATTAGATGACCCCTTAAAACATGTTCGGAAAACACAATATACCCCTGCTATTTGAAACGGATGTTCTCAGGGTCAGTATCCAAAAATAAAAAGGCATATCTTTTAGCAAAGAAAATGCAAGGATGAAGAGGAAGAAAAAACTTTTTGACAAAAGTACTGAAATATTAATTAACCCCGTTGAGCCGATCAATAAACCCAAAGAAATTACAAATTATTTTCTAGTTCACTTAGATAAACCGGTTGTTGTTGAATCCAGGAGTCCGCATAAGATTTTTCTAACATTTCCGTGTGTGATAAGAATTCAAAAAGCACGATATCCATTAAGAACGGTTTGTTTTAAGATCCTTTGTTAGCGGAAAAGTCGTAAACATTTAATCACTCATAAAAAATGAGATCGCCCATCTCTTCAAAAGAGAAATTATTCATGATGTGATGTCCGTTGTAATCAAGCACTCTCAGATCATCTGATTGTTTGAGATCATTCATGATTATTGGAAAATGCAACCCGTATTTTTCTTTTGCCTTTTCAACGGGAACTTCATAAGCGATAAACTTATTGATTCCTTTTGTCTTTAGTTTTTCCACAAAATTCGGGGCGGTAAAAGAATCATAGGTGGTCAGGATAAGAATAGGCCCTGAGCCTGTAAAAATTATACCTGCTTTCATTTTTTTCTCCCTTAATAAGGGTTAAAGAAAAGAGCGTGTTTCTACTTAAACTATAGGATAAATAAGGGAGATTACAAGGGGGTAAAAGGCAAAGACGGTCCGGCAGAACCGGCTGTTCATGACAAAGGGTTTAATTGAGAATGCGGTCTGTTTACCACATCAATGACGCCAAACTCACCGTCATATCCTTCTGTAACCGACACCTGTCCGGTACGCATTCGTTCAAGCGAATGGGAAAGTTTTTCAAAACCGGCCTGTTTAAGGTCGGCCGAAGGACACTGTCTTAAAATATAAAGCTCGCTTCCAAATTTTTCAAGCAGTTCCATATACTCTCTGGTTACTTTTTTGGTGTTTACACCGCAGCTGTGTATCCCGGCAATTATCTCTGCTAAAGGAATGATGCTTTCAAACCCAAAACTTTTTTTAGGCTTGAACCCGCGCTTTCTGTCCGCAAGAACACTTGCTCTGTGTAAAACGCCCTCGGTTACCTTTTTGCCGCATTTTGGGCATTTGCCGTTTTTTGATATTGTACCCTCCGGGCTCATCCTTTGTCCGCAGTTTCTGTGCCCATCGTAAAAATATTTGCCTCTCTTGCAAGCTTGGAAGGAGAATGCGCGTCAGAGTTTGAAACAAGAACAAACCGGTCAAGGTCGGATATCATCCAGTTCAAGGGAGGATCTGAGGACAGGCCGGTTTCCAGGGCAAAGATATGAGAGGTCAGTTCCTCAAAGCATTCTTCAATACGGTCAAACCCGCTTGATGCTCCGAGAACCGAAAAATGGGGTGTCCAGATATGGGCAGGAATAAGAACGTTTTGTTCAGAAGCATCAAGTGCTGTCTGAAGAAGATCCTTTGTCTGCATGCCAATGATAGGCCGGCCGTCTGATTTTATGTTTCCGATCTTATCAAGGGCTTTATTCAACCGGTTTGCTGAAACAAGGTCCGGCGAATAAATAAGGCTGTGTACTTTTCTTACTTTCTCATTTTTCTTATAGATATTGCTTATCTCAACGCTAAGCATAAAAAGCACAGAACGGCGGCACAATAGCGGGATTTCTTTGTCAACTTCTGTACGATATTTGTTTTTTAACCTGAAAAGACCCGGCTCAGCAGGCTCCAGCTTTTTTTAATTTCAGAAAACCAGACAGGATGTGTAAAATCACCTGTACCGATAACAGACAGACCTTTGAACTGTGCCCATTTATAAAGGTTTTCGAGATCCATCTGTTTGCTTGTGGCACGCGATAAGTACGAGTGAATATTCAGATCTGTTATAAATTCCATAACTTTCTTTCAGAAAAATCCGAATATTTTGTTTTGAAGTTATAAACAATACCATAGTCAACAGTGTTTAATATGTGTTTTTATGCTCTTTCCCTAAAGCGTAAAAAACGATTTCTTTGATTTAATTTAAGGCAAATCAAAATTCTTGCGCAAAATGAATGGTTTTTGTATTCTAATTTACGGGTCAGTTATGAATTTAGTGAAATAAAGCTGACCGAAGCTTGTTAACTACTTTTAAGATGAAACAAAAAGAGCAGCCATTATGTATAAACATCTTTTCGGTCCGGTACCCTCAAGACGTCTGGGTATGTCTTTGGGGGTAGATCTTGTCCCGCACAAGGTTTGTTCTCTTAACTGTGTTTACTGTGAATGCGGTTCCACCACAGAACTGACCCTTGAAAGGAAAGAATATGTTCCCTATAAATTGGTTACCCAAGAACTGGACCATTATTTAACCAGCAACCCTGCGCCGGACTATATTACTTTTTCCGGAGCAGGAGAGCCCACCTTAAATTCGCGGATCGGCGAGATCATAAATTTTATAAAAAACAAAAATGCAGATATTCCAGTTGCAGTGTTAACAAACGGAACATTGTTTTATCAAAAACAGGTCAGACAGGAACTGCTAAACGCAGACCTTGTGCTTCCGTCTCTGGATGCGGCATCAGATTTTGCTTTCCAGAAAATAAACCGGCCGTTTCACACCCTTAACGTTGAAGAAACCATAAAAGGGCTGCAGGAATTCAGGAAGGCATATAAAGGTAAAATATGGCTTGAGGTCCTCATTATTCCGGGTTTTAATGACAGCGAAGCTGACTTAAATTTGCTAAAGGAAGCTTTTAATAAGATAAAGCCGGATCTGATACAGCTAAATACGCTTGACAGACCGGGAGCAATAGAAGATATCTCTGCCGCGACCGGAAAAAAACTTGAAAAAATTGTTGATTTTTGGGGTCTGGAAAATGTAATAATAATTGCTGCGGCACCTGCCCGAAAAGACAATATGGCTTTTCGGAAGGATATTGAAACGGCAATACTTGAAACTGTTTCCAGAAGGCCGTGTACGCTGAAGGATCTTTCAATGATCCTTGGACTTCATATTAACGAAATAAACAAGTATCTGGCTGTACTGGAATCAGATAAAAAAATTGATACGGTCATGCAGTCGCGGGGGATGTTTTATAAAACAAAAACCGGCAAAAGCTGACCCGAACCCTGTAATTAATTCAGAGCTGAAAGAAGGAGAGTAAACATGAAAGATCCGCTGACCCCATACGGCAACAGGCCAATGGTAACCCCCATTGTTAACGCGGTAAATTATGAATATGAATCGTTTGAGGTTTTGCGGCAGATAACGGATGGTGAGGTGGATGGTTACACTTATCACAGAGATGACAATCCAACTGTCCGCAATGTTGAAAAAACAATGGCAAAGCTGGAAGCGGCTGAAGATGCTATTATCTGCACCACGGGAATGGCCGCCTGCACCATGGTTTTTTTCACCTATCTAAATGCAGGGGACAATCTTATTATCTTTCATGATGTATATGGCGCAAACTACAAGGTGTCTCTTATCCTTGAACGGATGGGTGTGGAGGTTACCTGGCTGAATGCTTTGGAAAGCCATGAGATCGGAAAACACATAAAAGATAATACAAAAATGATCTTTCTTGAGACGCCGACAAATCCTCTCTGTAAAATAATCGATATTGAGGAAACAGCAAAAACCGCAAAAAAAACAAACACAATGCTTATTGTTGACAACACCTTTTCAACGCCTTATCATCAACAGCCTCTTTCTCTCGGGGCTGATCTTGTCATTCACAGCGCCACCAAGGGTCTTGGCGGACACAATGATCTTATGGCCGGTGTGATTGCCTGTCCGACAAAAGAGGCTTACGACGCGTTGTGGTTTACAAGACAGGCTATCGGAACAACGCTTGATGCCTATTCTGCTTCGCTCCTGGAGCGGGGGCTGAAGACCTTTACCATGCGGGCAGAGAAAATGGCATCAAATGCACAGGCCATTGCTGAAAGTTTTAAAGGGAATTCAAAGATCAGCCGACTGGCCTATCCCGGTCTTTCTGGTGACATCGGTCATGCTGTTGCTAAAAAGCAGATGGCGCACGGTTTTGGCGGTCTGATGGCCTTTGATGTGGGAGATTGCATAGAAGATGCCATGCAATTTATCAGCAGTCTGGATCTTGTCTATCATGCGGTCAGTCTGGGCGCAACAGAGACGATGGCCTGTATTCCCTACCTGACGACCATGCTGTATCTTCCGGAAGAACGGCGTCTGACCTTTGGTGTAAATAAAAATACGGTAAGGCTGTCCGCGGGAATAGAAGCTCCTGAAAAACTGATCTCAGATCTGAAGCAGGCACTGAACAAGATATAACTTTAATACGGTATCATTTAACTTTATAAAAATTCGGCCTCGGCATTTAAAAGCTGAATAAATTGACATCTGAAATACGCAGCATAATCTCCTTTTAATCTCTTAGGGGTGAATTTCCCGAAGTTTGCTTCGATTAGATTGGTATAAAAAAAGTTGATACCCCGTAGCTTTCCATCTGTTCATCGCCCGTCTGAAAGTAAATCTCCTCTTCAGATGATATGTTTGGAAGCCTGTCACTGATGATAATGATCTGTTTTTGATTTGTTGCGTTTCCTTTCTGCAAAAGCGATCTTGTTGTTTTTGCCACGCCTGCAGCCACAAGTTTTGCATAACAGAGCTTTAACCCTTCTTTCATGGATTCACTCACATCCATACACACAGCAATATCTTTGTCTGTAATTGATTCCTTTTCAAAACACCGGATATCATCAATACTTATTTTATCAACTTTCTTTCCTTTTCGTATCATCCACCTTAAGGTATGACGCGGAGACATCATTCTGTAAATAGAGCCTGTCCAAAAATATAAAGTGCTTAAGTGACAGTGGGGAAAAGATC
>CAYLYF010000149.1:0-7259 GCA_964387595.1 uncultured Thermodesulfobacteriota bacterium
ATTCAGTTTCAATCCACGCACCCGCAAGGGGTGCGACTATATACATATAAACTACTAAAATATCAATGATTATTCTATTGCTTTTGCGAACCTCTATAAAAACAGTTTTATTTCATTATCAATATTCAATTATCAAAGAACATTATGCACTTGAAACCCCATTTACAAGAGCATAATGATATCCGCGAACCTTCCAGCAGCTTTGAGAAGGCTTTGGGTTCGCGCAAGTCTTTTAAACAATTAACGGCCCCTCCTGATCGATAGATTCCTTTGCACCAACATGCTCAACTCTGCGTTTCCAGTTTGATCCAAGATAATAAAATCTCAGACTATCCCTGTTTGAATCAATCTCTTCTATTAACCTTTGTTTCAAAACAGTCCATTGTGCGGGATCGATATTACACTCAAATACACTGAATTGCACTCTTTGCCCATAGTCCTGACATGCTTTAGCAATCCTTCTCAAACGTCTGGCACCACCATCATCACTAACTGCAACATCATAACTAACGAGAATCAGCATAAAGAAAACCTTTCCATTTTATTTCCAAATAAAAGGCGGATAACCATCAATGTCCCCTCTAAGGAAACGAGCCATCAATAATGCCTGTATATGAAATAACAAACCAATCGTAACTTTCTCTTCCAAATATAGATGCATAACTTCTTCCTGTTTTCTCATCTGATAAGCAACAAGGATTTTCTTACGTGTATCATCAGACATTATAACTGCACCAGATTCCGCCTGTTTAAAACCTTTATTGTTTACCTGCTTACGATTAATAAGAGACAATACTATCCTGTCTGCAATGAACGGTCTAAATTCTTCCATTAAATCAAGTGCCAACCCCGGCCTGCCGGGCCGGTCTCGATGAAGATAGCCAACCGCAGGGTCAAGCCCTACAGCCTCAAGCGCTGAACGCACATCATGCATTACCAGTGTATATAAAAAAGAAAGAAGACAGTTTACATTATCGAGCGGGGGTCTCCGATTACGATCCTGAAACTTAAAATCTTCTTTTTGGGAAACAATTAAATGATCAAAAACATTAAAATACACTCGCGCTGCATCGCCTTCAAACCCTCGCAGCACATCAAGATCTTCTTCTTTTTCCACATTTCCTAAAGAATGTCCCAGACGTTTCACTGCATAATCAACTTTTACTGTTTCAATCTTTTCTGAATGATCCCGCAATGCGCGCTGAAGAACTGTACGGCAATTTGCAATTTTTCCGACCAAGACTGATTTTGCTACATGAACTGAAAAATCTTTTTTATCTGCTTTGCGATACTGTTCTCTCCGTAAAAGAACATTTCCAGACACAGCCCCCTGAACCCGCGCCAAAAACCGCCCATATTCTGTTAAAAAACTGATCCCCACATTCCGTTGAGCACAAAAACCCATTAGAAAAGGGCTACATGATACCTGCCCAAAACAGACAATACCGCCGATTGTATGAATCGGTAACCTCAATTTTACCGAACCATCAACCTTGACAGCAATTGTTTCACCTTCTTTGTGAAGGTATGTTCCCGGTGTCGTCACAAACAGCGTATTTAAATGTTTTTTCACAAGTTTTCAATCACCTTATCTAAATATTGTTTGACAGATTTTCCATCCCCTGCGGTTTTAGGCATACAAATATCAAAAAGTGAGCAGCTATCACATTTCTTTTCATATTGTGCTGTGGGAGTAATCCCTGAAGATAAAAGCTCATGTACCCGAAACGCTGTATTTTCAGTCTCCTGACGCAATGCAGCATTAAACGCAACATCCTTTCGCCTTCGGGTTTTTCCGTAAAATAATGCCCCTGTTGGAATATCAACATCCAGCATTTCCTCAAGGCACATGGCCTGGGCACACAATTGCACTGAATCACAATTGTCCTTTTTGGGCTTGCCCCGCTTGTATTCAACCGGAAACGGATGCCACCTGTCACCAGACTGTTTATGATATTCTATTACATCTGCCTTGCCCACCAAACCAAGCCGAAGTGAACGCAAAGAAACACCACTTTCAATACGAATATTACCACGCGACTCCCTACCCTCTTCATGCACACGTTCATGCATAATTTTGCCTTCAGCCGTAAAAAGATTTTCTTCCCACTGTTGTTCAACGTGGATCAATGCACACTGCCGTTCACAGAACAATATGTGCTGAAGAGCAGAGAGAGGTATTAAGTCATCTTCGGAGTACATATAGAACCTATTTGTCGTATACGACTTATCTTCTTTTTTTGCGGCTCTCCGACCTTATCCGGTAGAGTCTTTCAGTAAAACCGCCTTCTTTAACAAACGCTTTTTCAAGAGTGCGTAACTGCTGATCCAGCAAATAATTTGCCTGATGAATCAGGCAAATTATCGTGTTGCACGCCACCTCCGGTGGCGAAGTCTCAATATAGGATTTATAGGTCATATAGGACCTATTCTTTGCATAGCAAAGTGTTCTGACTTCTTTTGACTTCTGGTGGTCTTTGCCCCAAAGCTGCAAATTATGCTGTCGCAGATAGTCCTGATAATCCAGGAGCAATTCTTCAAGACTTGCTCTCGCCACCCCAACCAGTTTCAGCTCAAACTTTTTGGATGTTCCTGAAGCCATACATCCCTCGGCAATGTTTTGCTTGCCACTCCGAGCCGCCTGTACCATCTGATCGTGCGTGCGCGAGCGGATATTAATAAAACGGTTGCAAAATACAACCGTACCATCATAAGCAATTTCTGCCATCTGGTATGACTGCAGTTCCCGGTAGCCTCCGTGGGGAGGAATGAGCTTGGGGGATTTTTCTTTATCAGTCATTTTTAGTTCACTATAACATTTCGATTATCTCAACGCCTTGAGGGCAACCATCTTTGTCAATATTTACCGTATAATCTTTAAATAACCTGGCCGGACCTTCAGAATCTTCAACACGGTCTACCTTAACCAGATCAAAAAGTTTATGCGCAGGAGCATTGCCTAATGGTGAATCATGTTTAAATACAATTAATTTTTGTGATGCCATTTCGCCTCTGGCGGCGGAACGGTCATGATCAAACATGTTTTTGAGTGCATTCCAAAACAGCTCAAGATCCTCTTGTGTAAAACCGGTTTGTTTTGCAAGCGGAGCTGAAATAAATCCATGTGCGCGATAAAGCCCGTAAGGAACTATTGCTTTACGCGCCCCCAGACCTTTATCCTCTGGCTTGTCTACATTAACAGCACTCGTGCGAAACATTGAAACATCTAAGCCTAAAATTGGATCTTGACTTCTTGAAAAACTTAGCTGAATTGGCCCCCTAACTTGACCACAAGTTTTGTCTCCAGTTGACATAACAGAACCAAAAGTACGAACGTCATAAAAATTTTTACACATCCATTTTTTTGCTACAGCATCTTTACTATCAACAAACAACTCTTTCAGTTTTGCTAATGCAGCATCTGAAATATCCTTTAACTTCAAGACTACTTTTTTTGTTTTATCTAAATCTTTACTTAAATTAAGATATACCCCTTCATTTTCAAATCCAACACCCTCCGGGTAATTTTTGTAGTTCATTAGCTCTTCTCTTAAATCAGAAGGGACATAAACCCATACTTTTTCATTGTCTAGTGCTAAATGTGCTCGTTTATGATGCTCACTTAGGAATGCTCCTTCTCTTACATGTATCTCATAAGGAGCAATATTTTCCTTAACCAAGTCAACATAGTTTCTTATTTTACGCTTCAAACAGACATCAGTTACAATTCCATGATTTGTTTCTGGATCTATTCTAGGCAAGTTTCCGGCATCAGGGTCACCATTTGGATTACCGTTTTTCACATCATACAACAAAATAAATTCATACCTGTTTTTAATAACTTCACTCATTTTTGTTCCTCCTGTAAATAAATATTAAAAATTTATTTTAAATTTTGCTAGATATTATTCCTCACTTTTTTCACTGTTATCTTTTTTTTTAAATAAAGCATTACGTTGCTGATAGTAGGCTATAGCAAACAATCCCTGTTGTTTTAAATCCATATGATTTGGAAAACCATTACTATTTATCTCTTCCATTATTTCTGCAACAATTGATTCATAGTACTGCCCAAATTTTGCTTTTTTGTAATGCTTTGTGGCCAAGCTCAACAACCGGGGAAAAACACTTGCAGGTGTTGCAGATGCAGAACCGTAAAACCGATCTTTGATCGTTACCTTTGCACCTGGGATAGCACCCTGCTGAGCTTTTTCCAACACAGCAAATAATCTACCCAGTAAATAAGCAATATCATTTTTTTCTGTATCCAGTGACATAGGAACCTCCATTTTGTAATTTCTTGTTAATACAGCTTTACAAATTGCTGCTCGTAAATAATTAATATTAGGAATACTTTTTCCTGAATTTTTATCTTTTTTTGCCTGCTCAACCCTAATACGATTTAAAACACCATTAAACAGATTCAATGGATAATGAGTACCCTCCAAAATTGAACGCATTAAAGCTCCTCCGAGTAATCGTGATATATCTTTTGTTTCGCGAGCTGTTTCTTTCAACAAATGCCAGATCCCCGGATTTAATGGATCATTATCTCTGTTCTTCTCCATTTCTAAATGTTTAAAATGTTCACATATCCGATTCATCAAATCATCCACCTTGCAAACATACCAAAAACGCACTGCAAGGCGAGCTTTATTCAAAGACAAGCCCAGGATATAAAACTTTACGACGCCATCATAGTCCGGGATTGAAGAGTATTGTCCTGAACGAATAGCATTTAAAAATATTTGCAGATCCTGATTTGTATCATCATCCTGGGGATTCAGGATCATCCCCAGAAAAGCTTCAACTGGTGAGTTATTCTCTGTCCAAAAAACGGTTGTTGCATCACCAATCTTTAATCGCTGCCCCTTACTCCTCAGTAAATATTTCAAGGCAGTAGAACTTTCAAATTCGGCATCAACACTAATCGGGGCATTTTGGCCTCTTTTTTTATTATATGACTCATAAGCAGACTCGTTAAAAGATACCAATGATGCACCCGATCCAAATTTGAACTGCGAATACTGCTTCTGAATCGGCTTTTTCTCTCCGGATGCAAGGTCCAGACCCTCCTCATATTTCTGATCCGCCACATACTGTTTCCATAATTTCTGAACTTCCGGGCGTTCATGAATAAAGCCACGCTCACCTTCCAGTTCAAAAGCAATCCATTTCCCCTTATCTCCACTCAGTTCATCCCAATATTTCAAAGCAGCAGCATCTTCTGCTTTCCATTTTGATAAAAACAATTTAACTGCCTTTACCCCATCTTCATCGACATCACAGCAAACCTGATCAATTAAATCAGTAAAAGATTTATGATGAACTTCCTTTTTTGTTTTACCCGACATCCCAAAAATATAATCTGCCTTATCAACCATAAAGTTCGCCACGTTCTTTGCGCCAGAGGACCGGACATTAACTTTATTGGAATATGGCACAACAGATTGACGATATTCATAAACATTTGCTTTTATTGACGACCTTAAGTCCTGAGGATCACCCACCAGATCACCTTGCTTGTTTATTACTATTGAAAAACCAATATCTTCCACACTAAATCCCAGAGGAGGAACTTTTTCTTCCTTGCTTAACCTGTTATACAATGAAACAAGGGATTGAATAATCATGAGACTACCTCCTGCCTGCAGTCAATCACACCATCTTTTATAACTGCTCTAAAAAATTGGGGGGACATATCGTTCTTGAAATCAATATCGTACAGCATAAAACCCAAGTCCCGCTCCCCCAAATATTCTGAAGAAGGAATCTTTTCGCACAGTTTAAAACTGACCGGAAATTCTCGGCATCCAAAATAGGGTCTGTGAAAACATTGTCCTGAACTGGCTCGTCTATTAAACATGTCCAAATGCTTGCCCTCGTTGTTATCTTCTTTGCTTGTAAACTCAAAATGAGCCTCAACAATATATTCAACATTTTTAAGCACCATCGATGCTCTCTGTTGTCGTTCATCTTCAATAATTTGCTGGACAAGTTTATTCCCCTCTTCCATTGCTTTATTCTTTACTGTAACCTTATTTGAAAGTTCATTTCGGCGAATATTTTCAAAACAAATCGGCTTTAGCACATGAATCTTATCGACAACCCAGCGAATTGCGGGTTTCCAATAAATTGCTTCTAATATTCCACGTGCAGCAGAAGGCGTCATAACATCATAGGAAACTCTTTCCACCTTCATTTCAGGACGTGTAAAACAGGCATAATCACCCCACACCAGCAATTTAATTCCATATCCCATCGTTATCCTCCTTATATAATAGTATCTTCTATATTTAAATATTCAGGCACATCCTTGACTAAACCCACCTTCTCATCATATAAAGAACTTAAACGTAATATCCTTATATATTTATTAGATTCCAAATATGCATCCAGCTCTCCCAGGTTATAAGGATATATTTGAACAGTGTATTGCTGCAATTGTCGTAAAATACCCGAAGGATATTTTGCAAAAGAAAGCTTTTCTATTAATTTTTCGGCAATATCTTCAACAGCAATAACAATCGGCTCAGTTGCATTCTGAATCATTTTAAATTCAGCTATTTCTTCAAATTGAATATTACCCCTTTCTGCTTTTTGACAAATATTTAAAATTCCGTCTTTATCCATTCGATCCTGGTTTTGCCAGTAATAATTTAAAAAATATTCACGAATACATTCTGGTTCTAACAACTCACCTTTAAATTTATCCAGCAATCTTTCTGAACATTGAGCCGTTTGCCTAAAAAATCCGGCAGGAATTCCAGCCTCTGGTTCAAAAATAAAAACTTCACCCCTAGACCTCAAGCCCTCTCTATTACATCGTCCGGCAGCTTGCGCAATAGAATCCATACCTGAAAGAGCACGAAAGACGACAGGGAAATCTACATCCACCCCGGCCTCAATCAGTTGAGTACTCACCACCCGGCACTTTTGTTTCTCCTTTAATCTTTTTTTTATCTCAATTAAAATTCGAGTTCGATGTGCCGGATACATTAAGGCACTTAAATGAAAATTATCTTTACTAACCCCTAATTTTTCAAAAATATCCTGTGCTTGTTTCCGAGTACTAACAACGCATAATACTTGATCCTTAGTCTGCATTCTTTTTGCGATATCACCATTCTCTTGTTTTCCGATGTGACTGACTTCAACTCTTTTTAATAATTGGAAAAGACCTTTAACATCCGGCATTATTTCCCTCACATCTTTCAAACCACTTCTAAAATCCTTCGCTTGCTGAATCGCAGGTTGTG
>CAYLYF010000150.1:0-7252 GCA_964387595.1 uncultured Thermodesulfobacteriota bacterium
TAATTAAGATTTTCGTGACAAGCATTAAAACAGCTGAAAAGAAGAAAAAATAACCGTTTGTGGTTGGTTTTCATTAAACGTTGGACGTTCGATGTTGGATGTTGAACGTTCATTTTAGAATGGATTCAAGTTTGCCTAGTTGAACAGCCTATGCTCTAAGCACCAGACTATACCCTGTCATCAAGAAGCTTTTTAAGACCGGCATTTGACGAAGGTGAGGATCCAAGCGTCTGATCCCACACAGACTTGCTCTCCATGCAGTAATACACCAGGACATCCTCTGAATAGTCTTTAAGCCACGAACACATTTTTTTATACATCTCTGTTCTGTGAACCTGCAAATAACGCATCTTTCCGTCAAGCCCGGAGATAAATTCTTCTGCATATATGGCGGTATCAGAAAAACGCTTTTGTGCGACATTTTTAAGCAGGGGCATATAACGAAGCGATCCAAGGCTTATCCACATGATCTTTTCAGGCGGTATATTCTGTTTAAGCAACTCCACGGTCTCTTTATAGTCCTGTTCCCATCCCGGATAATATATTAAAGGATCAAAATGAAAACTGACCCGGTATCCTTTTTTCACAAGCAATGAAGCCGCCTTAATCCGCTCTTCTATTGACGCCGCGCCCTTTTCTTCTGCCATTCTTACTTTTTCAGCATTTAATGACCAGGAAACAACAAAAGAACCGCCGTGATCAAGATCAATAAGATTTTCGATATGTGTTGTCTTGGTCTTAAGCTCTAAAATAATATCCGGCTTTTTCCTTAAAAAGGGAAGAATATAAGGGATAAAATCAGTAAGATGCTCAAGAGCAAGGCTGTCCATGTACTCACCGGTTCCGACCCTGGTGATCTTTCCTCTGCCGAGCAGGTCACCGGCCTGCAGTTCATCCATCATTTCCTGCCGGTTGACAAAAAGAGTAATAAACGGATTGTTGAGATAGGCCTGCAAAACACAGTACGAACAGTCCAGCGGACATCCCGTACCGATATTTAAAATGGAATACAGGCAGCAGAGATAATCTTTTTTTGTGCCCGGACAGGGCTCAAGAAAACGTCCTCTGTTTTTGCATAACAGAAGGTTCTTTTTTCCCTCAGAAAGAGAAAATCTTTTTTCCCGATAGTTAGCGATGAGATCTTTTGAACGGGTTACCGTCTCAACAGGAATACCGGCACACCTGTCAATCACCTGTTTCGTCAGAGCAAGATCTAAAACCTCCTCTTCCACAAATATTTTTTCAGGATAAAACTTTTTCATAAGCTTTCAATCAATTATGGGTAAAAAGTTATTATCCACGGCTAAAAGCCGTGGCCTTATTTTGGTCCCCAAAGGGGACCGTAGAAAAAGGATACTCTACGCAGCAAGCTGCGAAGCGCATCTCGGTAATTATTTTATTAATTTTAGATTAGTAACGTTCAACTTTGCACTAAAGTGCAAAGTCTAAACGATACTGATCCGACCGGGGCCCCATTTTGGCCGAGCCGCAGTTATAAGTTTTTTTGTGGATCTAAGGCAACGCATGTCTGAGTCCCGACGAATCGGGACGAGTTTGTGGTGCCGACCGCAAAAAATCTTATAACAAGAGGATCCCGTTTTACGGGACCGGACAAAGGGTGCCTTTTCTTTGTTAGTTGAGTCACCCAATACCGGGGTGACCGCTACAGCTCTTTGGAGAAGTGAAGAGTGCAACATTCGCCAATGCGAATCAAGTAAGTAAATATTTTTTTAAAACAATCAGTCTAATCCCCGAAACGCTAAAAGCTCTTCGGATCGCACGGCTAAAAGCCGTGGTTTAATCTTATAATTATTTAAAAATAAACGTCCAGCGTTGAATAAAAAAACAATATCAAAATCGAATAATTATTTATGTGTTTCATTCAAAATTCGATGTTGGACGTTCGATGTTCGACGTTCTTCTTTTGATCACTTTTCATTTTACTTCCCCCAGGAACTCCTTTAGTAAAGGACTTTCTGATACTCTTTTCAGGTGATCTGCTGAAGACTTAAGTTCTTCAACGGTCCTTAGATTTATCTGCAGAGAATACACATCCCCTTCAAATGAGGGAGGAGACTCAAATCTTATATTTTTCGTTAAGCCCAGACTCTTTTTAAGCTTCAAAAACCCATCCTCCAGACTCACAAGCCGGGGAAAACGCTTTCTTCTTAAAAAAAGCCTTATTTTGTCTCCCTTTTGAGAAAGGGTAAGATCCTCTCGTGAAAGAACCGCACGTATCTCTTTTGCCGTTAATATTTCCGCGATTGAAAGCGTATCCCTCTTTGAGATATCACAACAGTTATCAATAATTTCGGCCTGTTTACTGGTAGAAAAGTTAACCTTTAAAAAAAGACGGAATAACGGCAAAGCGTCTTCGCCCATCCGTGAAAGACTCACTGCATTTTTTCTAGCCACAGTATTCTCAACGATTCCCTGTTTTATCTCAGGATCAAGCGCTGAAATCAAAAGTGATTCTTCAAGACTGTTAAAAACAGGGGTCATATCAAGCAAGGAAAGATACTTTTTTATCACTTCTTCTTCAGAAAAATAGTTTAAAAGGCTTTTTACGATATCCGCCTTTTCAACCGGGTTGAAAGAAAAACCTGAAAGATTATCATAAAGTGCCAGAAGAAAAAGTTCTTTCTCACCGGGACAGTCATCAATGACATTGGCGGTTATCTCTTTCCAGCCCAGTTCAAAAGCGGCCTGTATCCGCTTAAATCCGCATATAATTTTATATTTATCAGGAGCATCTGATAACATGAGATATGGACTGTTTATCATTCCTGCTTTATTTAATGATTTTTTAAGAAGGTCATCTCCTGACCGCCTTCTGACTTCAAAGGCTTTGTCACTTCTATCAATTAATGAAAGTGATATTTTTTTGCTTGTAAATTCCATAACATAGCACCTTTTTAAATATTTCTTCTTGATAAACACCCGTATATAAATTATTCTATATATTCTACACGAAAACAAGTTATACACAAATAGTTCTGTAACAAGTTAAGTTAAAAGGAGACTGATGAAACAGGTAATAAACCAATTAATCCAGTTGCAGGATTTAAACTTTTCGCTGGAAGAACATAAAGCATTAACCTCAAAAACACATCTCAAAGACCTTGAAAAATCAATAAAAGCACTCTCAAAAGACCTTCCGCCTGATATTAATAAACTTTTCAGTGACCTGTTGGCCCATTATTCAACCGCTGTTGTTCCCATGGCAGACGGAATATGTACCGGATGCGGAATGGCTATACCCACCATGCGGGCATATGACGTTCAGGTCGGGGAAAAGATGATACAGTGCACCCGCTGCACCCGGATACTCTATTACAGGGAAGCCCTCCCCCGCCAGCTGAAAAAAATCACCAAAATAAGTGCTGCGCCACAAACCGGAATCGCCCGCTTTTCATCAAGCAAACTGATGATCCCCGAACTTGAAGCCGAAACAAGGGACGAAGCCCTTGAAGAAATGATAAACAAAATGGCTACAGAAGGTTATGTGGAAAAACCAAAAAACCTGTTAAAAGCAGCCCTGAGCAGAGAATCTATTGTACCCACCGCAGTTGAGCATGCCCTTGCCTTTCCCCACGTCCGCGGGGTGGAAGGCGGCGGACTGATCTTTGCAACAGGTCTTAAGAAAGACGGTCTGAAATTCGGCGCACCCAACAACCGACTTACAAAAATCGTATTTTTTATCGTCATTCCTCTCGCAGCAAGCGCTTTTTACCTGCAGCTTATCGCGGGAATGATGGACACTTTTCGGGAAACCAAGGGTAGAACAAGACTCCTAAACTGCAAAACTCCTGACAAGATGTGGGATGCGCTAAGCAAACTAACCAAAAAAACCATCCCGTAGCAAACCCAGGACCATCCGGTAACGAACTTTAATAGGATAGATATGAGCGCTAAAAAAGCATCTGATTATTTTCATGGAGAAGAAGGCTACAACTGTTCCCAGGCCGTTCTGAAAGCCTGCCAGGAAGAACATGCTGTTTCTCAGGAGATGATCGACACCTACTCAGCCTACGGCGGCGGACGCGCGGAAGAAGGTCTGTGCGGCGCTTTGTATGCCGCAAAAAGCCTGCTGAATGACCCTGAAAAAACAGAACTGCTTAAAAACATATTCCTGAAAAAAGCGGGTGCGATAACCTGCGAGAAAATTCTTGGGTTAAAAAAACTGCCCTGTCCCGACTGTGTTGATCTGGCCGCGCAGATCATGGATGAAGCTTAGCAAGTAAACACCCTCTACATGTTTAACCCTTTCCTCTTCCGGATAAACATTTTCCAAGACAGAAAAAAGAGACAAAAAATAATGGATAGAATACTGCTTAAAATATCCACCTTACTTGTTATTCTCTTTACCGCACTCAGCCTCTATTCATGCGCAACAAAGGAGAATCACTTTGACGGCACCTGCACCGGGTTCAGCATGAGCGGAAGCGGAGAAGATGTTCAGATCGATCGGGAACAGGGGCTCGCCTATATCTCTCTGTTTGACCGGCAGGGCAGTGCAAGCAATAGTGATGTGCCGCCGGGAGACATCCTGGTTCTGGACCTGACCCAAGCCCCTCTTAAAGCTTCATCCGCGCTTATTGACGGACCCGAGCTGCATCCCCACGGCATCAGCCTTTTTATCGACCCGACCGGACAGCGGCACCTGTTTGTGATCAACCATCCCGAAAACCGGGATAAGGGTACTGAAAAAATCGAGCGTTATCTTGAAGACAGTCCCGGTCAGTTTGAACACGTTGAGACCTTGACCAGCCCCCTGATCACCCGGGCCAATGACCTGGTGGCTGTTGGCGAACGTCAGTTTTACGTGGCACAGGATGTTGACCGCTCCGGTGATGAAACAGTGACCGACCTTGTTTACTTTGACGGAGAGGCATACAGCGTGGTTGTAAACGATATCGAGTCCGGCGGCGGCATTAATGTTTCTGATGACAACACCACCCTGTATGTCGCTGAAACCAACGGAAAAAGAATACGGTTTCTGTTTCGAAATCCGGTTGACGGAAGTGTCTCTCTCATCAAAAATATCAGTCTGGACTCCTCGCCGGACAATATCGATGTTGCCGAAGATGGCTCCCTCTGGGTCGGCGCGCATTCCAATGTCCTGGCGCTGGTCCTCCACTTTATCACCGGCAGTAATTCCCCCACCCAGATTCTGCGCATTGACGCAGACGAACCGGAACCGGTGATTGAAGAAATATACTTCAATGACGGTAAAGAGATATCCGCGGGCAGCGGCGGTACAACACACGGCAGCAAACTTGTGATCGGTTCAATCACAGCCAAAAAGCTTTTGCTCTGTGACATGGACTAGGCCTATCGCAGAGTCCGCAGGGAACACAGAGCTTTAAAAGTACTTAAAGATTAAAGTGTCCAAAGTTCTTGATGTATAAAAATTCGGACTTGTCAGAGCCATGGTTTGTAAATATAATCATTTAAAATTGCACATCCAGCGTTGAATAAAAACCCATCTCAAAGATCGAATAGTTATATTTTTTGCTTCTCCTTTTTTTCATTCATAATTCAATGCCTGTCCTGAGCCTGGTCGAAGGGTTGAACGTGAGTTCATCCCGATCCAGAGAGAATGTTTGTATTTTCTTTGTTCGTTGTTCGTCTTTTTATTATTCGACGTTCGATGTTCAGCGTTCAATGTTCAGTCTTTTACTTGTGTTCGACGTTCATCTATTTTTCAGCGGCTCTCTGCTCTCTGCTCTCTGCGCTATGCTATACCCCTACCCGTCCAGCGGACTTTTAACCCCCAGTTTATTCTTTTGGGCAACATGAGTATAGATCATTGTGGTCTGCACACTGGAATGCCCCAAGAGCTCCTGTACTGTCCGGATGTCATACCCATTTTCAACCAAATGCGTCGCAAAGCTGTGCCGGAGAGTATGGACAGTAACTCTTTTTACAATACCCGCACGGTTAACTGCCCGTCCCATTTGCTTCTGCAAACTCCCCGAATATATATGGTGACGTCTGATAGTTCCCGAACGCGGATCTTTCGAGAGATCTTTCGCGGGGAACAGCCAGAACCATCTCCATTCTTTCCCGGCATTCGGATATTTTCGATCAAGAGCGCCTGGCAGAGCCACCCCCGGCAAAGCATCTATTCTATCCTTTTCATGTATTTTGTTTACAGCTTCAATATGTGCGATCAAACCATCCTTCACCCTGTCCGGCAATAAGGTCTGCCTGTCTTTATCACCTTTGCCGCATCGCACCATCAGCACACCCCGCTCCTGATCAATATCCTGTATGCGAAGCCGCAGACATTCCATAAGTCTTAATCCGCTTCCATAAATCAATTCAGCCATAAGCCGATATACGCCTTGCAGTTCCTCTATCACCAGATTGACCTCCCTGCGAGTCAGTACAACAGGCAACCGTTTTTTTCTTCTTGCCCTGACTGTATCTGAAACATCACCGATATCAATACAGAGCACCTTTCGGTACAAATACAGCAACGCATTAAAAGCCTGGTTTTGTGTCGCAGCACCGACACGCCTTTCAACAGCCAGAAAACTTAAGAAATTTTTAAAAGCCTCTCCGTCAACGTCATCAGGGCGCTTTGCTTCGTAAAACAATGCAAAACGTTTAATCCAGTGCAAATACGTTTTTTCCGTACTCACACTTTTCTGCTGCAGCCGAAGCAGTCTTTTTGTCTGATCAAAAACGTTCTCCCACACAATTTTATTATCATTTTTTTCACAGTTAGAATCTTTCTTTATATTCGTTTGAAAATACTTATAAAGACGTAAAGCATACTCTGCCTGCTTGACCTGCCAGGGTTGCTTTACCTTTTCCAGATGATAAAGATATTTTTGTACATTCTCCCAAACAAGCTGATTCCCTCCGGAACAGTTTAGAAAACCATAACAGTCCTTAACCCATTTCACATAAAAAGGTATCTGTTTTAACTTTATTTTGCATTTAGCGGTTAAATATTTTGAAAATTCTTCCATTGATTGTACCCGGAATATTATTATGTGTATTACATATAAGCACACATATAGACACAAAAAGTGCCCTTTTGTCTATAAGTATAACACACGTTATACTTATATCAATACATTTATCCACTTATTTAGACATACTAAGTATAATATTATTAATCTAAACAATATTAATTTAATTCATTTTTATTATTTTATTATTTTAGTTGACAATCTATTTTTACTCGTTGTATAAAAATATTTATGAAATTGTGTAATACATTCAATTAATAAGTTAT
>CAYLYF010000151.1:0-7245 GCA_964387595.1 uncultured Thermodesulfobacteriota bacterium
TTTTTTCATTCTACTTCCCCTTCTTTAAATAAAATTAAATATCCATTTTTAGATTCTGCAACACACAACCAGCTACGGACAACCGTCAAATCGCTTCAGCGATTTAAGGCCTAATTCAGGTCTTGGGCCTTAAGTTTTTTAACCCCGGACGGACTGATCTCAAGTATCTTCCCCTGATTATCTTTAGGAACCCCCCTGACTTCAAGCCATAGAAGATAGCTTCTATTGCCATCCATCGTCTGATACTTAAGAAACTTCATCCCCTGGTCTTCAGCCGTGGACTTTAAAGGCACATCACTTTTTGTAGCGTTTAAATTCCGAACATAAACCAAATCTGCCCAGTCTTCAATTTTTTCAGGATATACGTTGTTTTCAGCAGCAGCATATCGTGACAGAGATTCCTGAATTGCTGAACCCGTCATAAAACTTTCATCCAGGCGTTTATTGTTTAAAAACTTAGTAAACCCAAGCGCGACCAGTACGAGGATGGCGCCCACAATAACGACACCGGCAATTAACTTGCCCGGAGAAAGAGGCGAGGACTTCGAATTAGCAGATGGATCCAAGCGCATATCCTCTTCACTGCGCCAGTAATTACCGCAATTCCTGCAGATATCTTTTTTTGTAAATGAAGCTGGAACGGGTTCATGACATCTCCCGCAAAGTTTTGTTTCCAAAATAAAATTCCTTTCCCTAATGCTTTTAACTTTTAATAATTATAGCGAATTTTCTTAACCACCCGACATAGCTTGCAAAAACCCCAATTTACCGAAGAAATGAACATGGTTTTTGTTTTAGGGTTTTCCAACTAACCACGAACCACCCACAATCAACAGGGTGTAAAAATTACACAGATTACATTCTATTATTTTAAAAGCTTTTTTTGCAACAAAAAAGGCTCGGTAAGGGCCTGTTTTTGAGATTTTATATTTATTTAATTTTGTTATTTCAAAGAATTAGGCTTTCTTGTTTTTCCCTCAAGCATCCAGGAACCAGTCCCCGGTTTTATCAATCACCATACAAAATCAGAGTCTTTCGCCGATACGCCCCTCGCAAAAAACTTAAGGTTTTGACATCTGCATAATAGCATTTTGTCATTTCTGCTTTAAGCATCGCTTTATGAATTATTTCTGAATTCCATTCACCCGACAGACCCACACGGCTAATAGGCTCTTTCAACCGGTAGGCATTCACACGGCAGCTCTTCGAACCGAGGGGTGAGTTTTTAAAGTTGGTAGAATAAGGCGCGGTAATATTTGTATAGAGGATACCGGGACTTGAGCATCCGGTAAAGAGGAACATCGTAATAAATATAATTCCGTATTTAATCACCATATACAACCGTCGTTACACGTGAATACAGACCGAAGAATACGACATAGTAGCCTTTGTCTGCGTATTTTATTATTTTTATGCCGCCGTTTTCCGCGGCAGCCCTTGTACCGGCATCCCCCCAGGCAAAGAGCCACAGAACGGATTTCGACGCTGACACCCCCTTCTTTGACCCAAGCTCTGTTTTGTCAAAATTCTTATCAAGTGGAACCTGTACATTGAGATAAGCACAACTCGTCATTAGAAGAAAAATAAACACACACACTATTATCCGAATTGATCTTTTCATAAATCGCCTCTTAGAAAATTATTATCCAAATTATTCGCCTCATTACATCCCAGATTGAACTTTTTGTCAAAAAAAAACACCTTTGCTGCACTCTTTTATGCCTGTGACTTTAAAAAGCAATATTACCGCCCGCTTGTCCCGGTTTATCGGGGCTGCGCTCCCCGCGACAAGCTCGGGACAGGCAAGACGCAAAGTAAGGCGGGTGTTCAAACCAAAACACATTCATTTGCGCGGCACTTTGTTGCAGCGAAGCGGAAATCCCGCCTTGGCGGGGCGGTAAATATGGGAGTTAGTTTTTTACTACTGACAACAAACGACTGACCACGGACATTATTTCCTTTTCTCAATAACCAGCCGAAACGAGGTCTGATTATAGGAATCAGGACAAACAGAGATCATCTCATGCTCTTCGGCCCAGGGAAAAGATGCCCCGGATAGAAGAACATTAAGATACGGATAGGCCTTGCTGTATAAAAAGCCGCAAACCTTTCCGGTATTAAACGGATCAATCTCAAATCGGTGCCCCTGTTTCTGGCCCCAGGCACAACGTAATTCCACCCCCAGAATCTCAATAAAGGCGCGGTACTTATCCACGGCCGGAAACCCTTTGCCGGTCATGTCTTTAAAATCCACCAGAGTCTTTAATAATTTTATATTATCTTTCTTTTTGCGTTCAACTTCCACCTGAACCTTCATCTCCGGACAAATACCTGTAAAGCAGGCGGGATCCTTATCCCAGGGAAGACGGCCCCCGTATTGAAAGGTTAAAAGAGAGGAATGGAGCTGCGTGTAAAACGCACCGCAAAGACCGTCACTATTACAGTTGGTCACCCGAAAACTGTCCCCTTCGGAATGTCCGTAAGGACAGTCCCCCTCAACCCGGGTAATAGTCACCTGCTGAAAATACTGGTTTTCAAATTTAACAAATTTTTTCAGAATATCTTCATCATCATACAAACTGCTTTTAACCTTGTCTTCTGACATAAGATCCTCGCTATTGATTTTCTGGGTGAATAGCAGAACAGCCTCTGCGTTATTTTGTTATTCCTTAAAACAATGTTTTTGGCAACAAAAAAAACCTGCCATCTTTTTCCTTTTTTATTTATGCTTTTGACTTTAAATAAAACTCAGTTCTCAGCGAACGCTGCCTGCCTCGCCGAAGTTTCACGAAGGCAGGTGCCTCAAGCGAAGCGGGCGGTGAATAAGTTTTTTGACTTTAGGGTTTAAAGCAACGGACCAAAAACAACATTCAACTAACCGCCGTTAACACAATTTATCATCCTTGACATGCAATTAACAAAAATCCTATAATCCCCCTATCCAAAAACAAATTCTTATAAAGTCCCTTTATATTACACAAAGGAAAAATGGCCATGAAAATACAAACAATACGGGTATATTTTTTAACTGCGTTTCTGTTTGCCCTATCGGCTGTTCCGTACATGAATACAGCTGATGGTAACTGTCTAATCCCGAAGGTTTATGCGGCAGCCGCATGGGCAGATAACGAAACGGTTACCACAGACAAGGGCGATGTGAAGGGATATGAAGATAATCATACCACCCGGGTCTGGAAGGCCATCCCCTATGCAAAACCTCCCGTGGGAGAACTGCGCTGGCAGGCCCCGCAGGATCCTGATCCCTGGACAGATATCAAACAAAGTGAAGAATTTTGCGACTGGTGCCCGCAAACCGGTACTGACAACGGCACGACCGTCATTAATGGCAGCGAGGACTGCCTCTATTTGAATATTTGGCGCCCCCGCACCTCAGAAACAGATCTGCCCGTTTTCTTATGGATCCATGGCGGCAGCAACAAGGTGGGGTCTGCCGATTCCTACATCGGAGCAAACATGGCCGGTAAGCACAACATGGTTGTGGTTACCATTAACTACCGGCTGGGTCCCCTGGGATGGTTCACCCATCCGGCACTTCGTGAAGACCCGGACAGCCTCAACAGCTCCGGCAATTATGCCCTGCTGGATATCATTAAAGCCCTTGAATGGGTACGCGACGATATTGCAGCTTTCGGCGGGGATCCAAATAATGTTACTGTTGCCGGTGAGTCTGCCGGCGGGGTGAATAACCTGCTGCTGATGATCTCCCCCCAGGCCGAAGGCCTTTTTCACCGGGTCATATCACAGAGCGGAGAAATGAATCCTAAAACACAGGCAGAAGGTGATGAATATGTCAACAGCGTCATAGAAGCCCTGCTGGTGAATGATGAAACGCCTGCAGATCAGGCAGACGATGAACGAAAAAACATGAGCAACGCAGAGATCAGAACTTATCTGCGGTCAAAAACAACAGCAGACTTCTTCGCGGCAACAGCCGGGCTTTCGGGTAACCCGGATGTTTTTAATGATGGTGTGGTCATTCCTTCCGAGGGGGGCGATGCCTTTGATGACCCTGCAACATATCATCAGGTGCCCATTATCATCGGCAGCACCTCGGAAGAGGGAAAGTTGTTCATTTATATGTTTGGGATGTACAAATTTTTCCCTAAATTTATCTATCAATGGATGGGAAAACAGCTGACACGGATTTCCCGGATCATGGGGCTTGATTCCCTGGCTTACAAAATGAGCGCCCACGACACGCAGCCGGGTGTCTACAGCTACATCTTTGCCTACGGTCAGTACCGCATGTTCGGCTATAATGCCTGGCCCACCGACACCGGTCCCTCCGATAAAATGAGCTGGGCCATGGCCCTCGGAGCCTGTCACGCCCTTGATGTACCCTTTACTTTCGGCCTTTTCGATTCCTTTTCCCTTTTTGGCGCTGATAATCTCATCTTCAGAGAGGACAACCGCCCGGGATGGGAAGATCTTTCCGATACGATGATGTCCTACTATGCCCAGTTTGCCCGCACGGGCGATCCGAACGTGCCGGAGCGGACTGAGTGGACCCAGTGGCCGAAAACAAGGCTCACCCCGGGACCCCGCTTCATGATCTTTGATGCCGACGATAATGGGGATATTTCACACATGGCAAGAGATGTTGACTAAAGGCGAAGGTCTAAAAAGCTTTTGACTTTAAAGTTTAAAACAATGGACGACTGACTTCAAACAACTGATATTCAGCCCTTCCTTTGTGACAAAAGAATCCCGGACACAGCATCTTTATGATCGATCAGAATAAACTTTGCTATCTTTCCTTCACCAAACAAAAGGCTTCCAAGCAAATAACTGTCAGCTTCAATGACAGCACCAATAACACGGGGTGAATGCCTTACCAGCAGACTTTCCGCTTTCCTGTAAAAATTATCTGCTCCGTCATTTGACATAAGAACGAGCCGTGAGACCCTCTCACCCTGCCCGTCCTGCTTTTTTAATTTATGAATGCCCTCTTTCTCACGATTAAGAAGATCAGACGCATTATCAAAACCACGCACAGCATGCCCTGCTCTTCTGACGATTAACAGGGCTTTTTTAAAAATATCGGTCAATTCTAAAACAGGCACAAAAAGAGTACTGTTCTCATGTAGTTTCCGGGTCTGTGAAAAAATTCGTTCCATCAGACCGTCAGCTTCTGAGGCAGATTCAAGCTGGCGGGGAAGTTTATATGTTATTAAAGGTATAGTCATAAATCCTTCTTTTTAGGTTTTTATCTCATTAGAATAAGAAGATAAAAACCTTTTTTCATAAATAAAATTTAAAAAGTATTAAAAGTAATAATACCCGCACAGAACAGGTCATACTTTCCGATCAAACCGGGAATGTAGAAAAAGTGATGATAAAATCCCGGCATATCGGAATTAACGAACCGTCTAATTTTAAGCATAAAAAAACCCCTCAAAAGAGGGGCTTTTTCAGTTCAAGCAAAATCTAAGACTTACAGCTCAACTACATTTGCAGCTGCAGGTCCTTTTTGACCATCTACAATTTCAAATTTAACTCGTGCGCCTTCAGCCAGTGTCTTGAAACCATCTTTCTGAATTGCTGAGTGATGCACAAATACATCTCCGCCATTGTCACTTTCGATAAAACCAAAACCTTTTGCGTCATTAAACCACTTTACTGTACCTTCTGTCATGCTAACTACTCCTTTGTTCTTGGTTCTTATTAGAACCAGTTCATAATATTGTCCGATCAAACCTTTTTTGATCGGAAATGCAGTATAGTTTTTATAGCAGCTAAAAATAAGAAAACCGCACTGTCATTTATAACTGTGCGGCTTTTTTTCTGTATTTTTAACTACAAGAATATACTGCACCTTTGATAGTTTTAAGAGTATCACATTAAATTTTTGAAAAAGCAAATGTTTTTTTGTTATATTTTTAAAATAATACCATAAAAAAATTAGCCCTTATAGCGCTTAAGAAACACCTAAAATGGCATTTTTCGAATTATCACCCTGTGTTTTATTGTATTTTATTTAATATTTTATCATTTTATAAAGACATTAAGTCTGGTTTGAAGCAGAGGGGTATAACTTTTACATAAAATTGAGGGACAGCGCTGATACTGAATTAGAAAAAGATTTTTTTGGGCATCTCGCCGCCCTTGAGCTTGAACATCTTACGTCTCTTCAGGAAACCCGGGACTATTTTAACAATGCGAATCAGAAGGAAAAACCAAATCAATAAAGTATACCTTTAAATTGGTTTTAAACCTGTTTTGATGAATGTCGGTATCTATCGTCCCCTGCCCTGAAGAAATCCTTGAAATTATGGAAAGAGGGTTGTAAAACAGTACAGGACAATAAACAAAAAAAAGGTTCTCAACGGAAAATGATACTTTCCGCAGCAAGAAGCGGTGTATACGCGACACACTCTCAATCAAAACAGAAGCAAAAGAGCTTTTACAAAAAGCAGCCGAACTTGATGATATATACTATCAAAACCTGGCTAAAGAACTCTTATCTGACTAGATATTGATAACTGTCCGGGTTAAAGTCAACTGCTATTGCAAATCGTTTTTTAAGTTATTTTCTTTACAACAAAACATTTAAACCTACTAGGGAAAAAGTACTTCTATGGCTGATAATAAAAGAAAAAAAGGCGGCCCGAAAATGGATCAGGTTCTTTCAGACATTGCACGGGAGCGAAAGCAGCGTGAAAAGTCCTATCGGGCACGGGCACTCAAAATGTTTCCCTGGATCTGTGCGCGCTGTACCCGTGAATTCAGTGAAAAAAACGTCCGTGAGCTCACCGTCCATCACAAAGACCATGACCACGATAACAATCCGCCGGACGGCAGCAACTGGGAACTTTTGTGCATCTATTGTCACGACAACGAACACTCCAAATATTCAGATGCGGATTATTACGGCGTAACAGAACTTGACGGCCAGGAAAAGCCGCCCGCTGAAACTTTCAAGGCTTTTGGCGATCTTGCGGATTTACTGAAAAACAAAAAGAAGTAAAAGCAATCTTCTCACACCCGCTTTCCATCCTCCGCAGTAGCCTGTTACGGAGGACGGACGCTCGGGTCACAGAGCAAACAGAGGAAACATATACAAAAAAAGAAGGCTTGATATGGGAAAAGCGAAAGTCATTTTCAAAGATGGAGAGATTAAAACGGTCTTAATGGACAGTATCTCGTATGTAAGCAACGACAACCAAAACGACCCCCGATGGCCACTTGAAAATCCCCCACCTGTGGCCGGGTCAAAATCCCCCA
>CAYLYF010000152.1:0-7217 GCA_964387595.1 uncultured Thermodesulfobacteriota bacterium
ACTAGTATTGTATCAGCCCAGGGATGAATTTGCGGTGACTTCAGTCGCCCCCCGGCATATGACTCGTTTATTCCGGTGGGAATCAGCATGTAAATAATCAGGAATAACCATTGCATCTTTGACATGGTGTTACCTCATTTACGGTGGGGTGTTTGCCGGATCCGCAATCGAAGTTGGCAGATCCGGCTCAATGTGGCCTGTTACCAGTTATAAATTAATCGGCTGGGTTTGGAAGCGCTGTTATCCTGAACCTGGGGGTCTTCAGCTGCATCGGCAGGGAATCCATTGGCAACAGTGACATAGGCGTTGCTTTTTGGATCCGCATAATTGAAGGCCTCTTCAGCGGTCACCCAACAGTCGTGGTTACTGTTGGCAGCTGCCTGGGATACAAATTTGCCGGTTAGACGCATACCTTCCAGCAGATAGTAGGTAAAAACACCATTACCCAGACTGCTGTCATCCCAGGATGACTTGGCCCCGGTAACAGCGGTCATAACAAAAAGATTGCTGGTGTCGTCATCCATGCTCTGCAGATCGCGGGGAAATTGCAGTCCATCAGTAACTGAATCCGGATCCTCTTGAGGCATAAAGTCACGGTAACGTTGCATTTTTCTGGAAATTATTACTCCTTCATTTGAACGGCTGAGAAGACTACGCCCGATGAAATTCCCGCTATGGCACGCATCCAGAATTACATATAGATTGGTAATATCACCTCCACCAGGATTGGGAACATTCTTGAGGGCATTTGAAAGATCGGTCACCGATATCCAATTGGCGTCTTCGTAGGCACAAAGATACTGGCTGGCATCGGTGGTCCCATTAGAGCCATGTCCGGAAAACTGAAACAGAAAAAGATCATATTTCTGCATGCCAGAGGCAATGGCCGCGATCTTGGCTGTAATGGCCGCCTCGGTGGCGGCATTGTTGGTGAGGGTTTGGATGTTGGTATCCAGCCAGCCGCTGTCGGCCATCAGCGTTCCGGTGGCTTTGAGGGAGGCCTTCATGTCTGTAACGTCATTGACACAATTGCTGAGCCATGATTGCTTCTTATAATTAACAGATATCCCATCGTAATCCATATAATTGGCCGGCTTTGTCATGGTCAGGCGATAATTAGTAGGCCCGCCGGAAATGGCACTCCATCCCACAGCAACGGCGGGTCGGTTGGTGCCACCGCTGTTGTCTTGCAGGGTGGCCGAAAAGTCGCCCATGCCGTCTGCCTGCAAAGAGACTGTGACATCAACAAATGTACTGACCCCACTGTCAGACCAGGAAACGTTACTGCCGGGTACCAATGAAGGCGGGTATTCATTGAGCCCCACCAAAAGAGCGTAATTGGTGCCGTATGTAACGGTATTGGAAAGTCCGCCCTCCAGAACATCATCGTCATTTTCGGGGGCTACGTACACATACACATATAAATCCCTGGCACCTGCGGTGATATCGTTATAGGTCAGGGTATAGTTTCCACTTTCGTTATCAACTACGGTCACCGGAGACATTACCGTGCCGGCATTAACCACGATGATATTAGTTGTAGCCAGGCCTTCAACCGGAGTATCATTAGCGTCTGTCACATCCATGGTGAGCTGCACGCTCGGATATGAAGACAAGTCAGGCTGACTAATGGTGATGGTATACACATTGGCACCAGTTACCACGAGGGTTCCGACATCCCAGACTGCAACACCATCCCCGGCAACCCAGTTAGTTCCATAGTTGGGTTGGGTCAGCATATGGGAATCCGATATCTCCATTACAGCATTAACCTCTGCGGTGACATGAACTGTGGTTGGTGTGGGAGGCACCGGCCATCCCTCTTCGTCCACATTATGATCAGCAAAGTAATAGACCTTGATGGCATAGGTCTTGGTTCCCGCCACTTCGTCTACGGTGATGTGTTCGGGGCCATAACCATAGAGGATATCGTAGTCTAGGACCATATCTCCAGCCCATTTATCGTAATAGGAGCAGTGTGAAACAATATCGCCACTTTCATCAAGCTCTGCCACGTGCAGATCAATGTCAGTTTTATTTGTATCCCACCACAGGGTCACCAGCATGCTGGAGGGCTCGATAGCTCCGACAACATTCCACTGGGCCAGTCTGGCGAAAAGTGTGTCTTGCAGATCATTCACTTCTATGCTGAGCGTGTTTGGACCGGCATTGATTGAAAAAGTGATTTCAAACACCCAGGTGGGTCCTTCCTCGCTTTTAGCGACACGATTCATAAAAACAGTAAAATCATGGCCCGTTTCTATATCTGAAGGATAGGCTCTACCGTTTTTTACCAGATAGGTCTTATCCTCTTTGTCAACTTCTTTCTGCAGTGACTGGTTGCTTACCGCCATGACCACATCGATGGGAATACGATTGCCGTTGAGCACCAGATAGGCCTTGCCTTCATATGTTTCACTCGATCCAGACGGGTTTGGCAGGACACCTCGCATGGTTTGGGTGCTTTCCGTGGTTACGGCGCCATCCGTGATGCCGCTTTCCGTTGTAAAGTCTGTATTGTCCAGGGGTACTACCTCATGGCAGCCCATTAGGGCGGCAAATCCAGCAAAGATGATTAATGTAAACAAGACTCGGGAAGATACGCTTTGCGTATAACGCATTTTTTGTTTCATGGCTAGTACTCCCTCATTTAAGTGAATGATTGGCTTTTGTGACTTTTTAAGAAAAAAAACTTAAAGTTACTATGCTTAAACAAATCTTGCTTGTCAAATAAAATTGAATAAGTATTTGTTGGGCAGGTCGGGATGAAATTCTAAACCTCAGCTAGTGAAATTTTTAAGTTCACCTGCCGATAAAAGAGCCACAATATGGGACATATATAGATTTTCAGGTATCAGATAAATACCTGGTTCATTGGTTTGCAATTCTTGAAATCCGATAAGTTCAAATATAGCCACTGGCAAATTCCGCAAAAAATTTGCAGGCGATGGGAAATACGACAAAGTAGAGAAGAAAACACCTCTTAAAAAAAAGAAGCTAGAAAGTAATACAAACGGTAAAGCGCAGCTCTTCTCTTTTTTGTAAAGACCCGGTGCGATAAAACACAAGATCTGGTAGATAATTACAGGACTTGAGAGGATGAGGCCCGAGAAAATAGATAGTTTAAAATAGGTAAAAAGCATCGGTAAGACCTGTGAAGATAAAAGAGTTTCCGTCTTTTAAAAAAGGTTTGATGGGCAGGGTTATTAGAGAATAGATCTGTTCAGAAAAACTGTAAGCTGTTAAAAACCTACTGTTATTGCGATAAGTGAGTGAAATATACGTTTTCTGAGTTCCTCAAGATGACCTGCGAGTGGTATTTTATTGTCTTCCATAGGTTCTGTCAGTGAATATAGAAAATGCTTAATAAGACTAATTTCCGGGTTTTTTAAATCATCTTTGGCGTATATTTCAATTTCAGCTTCTGCTCAATAATTATAAAACAAAAGTTAATATTACTTTTGGTATCCTCAGCATTTCAGAGGTCATCTAAAATTAAGCTTGGCATAAAGACCTTTAATTCTTACAATACTATAAAAAATCATACATTTTTAGTTATGTGAGAAGGTTGTTTTTTGACTAATGGGTAATTTAAATAAAGGGCTTTTGTCAGATTAAGTTAAAACTAGATTATGGTTATTGTAAGGTCAAGTTCAAGTTTTTACACCTAAATCATTCTCTGTGTTTTTTGTGAACTCTGCGAGAGAATAGTGATTATTATTTTTAAGGGTTTAATAAAAAAGGCGGGATAATTAAATATCCCGCCTTTTATTGTTCATTTAATAATTTTACAGCTATTCGCCTTCATAGCTGACTTCAACATTCGAGTCAAGATACTTTCCGGTTGTGCTCACATATTCGAGTGCCGCTGCATCCCCTAAGGCATGTGCGCGGAGAAAGAGGGCTACCCATCGGGCATTTGTTTCTATGGATATATCCTGATTCAGTTTTGGTTCAGCGTTCTGCGGGGTTGAGGTGCCGTCAATTTTATCATCTTCAGGAAAATTAGGGTTGCCGGGGTTGTTCACGTCACAAAGACCGTAATGGTTGGCACCTTTAATAAACACAAGGGCTTTCGGCGGATTTTCAATTATTTCATAAGTCTCTTTGGTGTCGGCATACAGTGCATTTTCATCCATATCACCGTTAACAATTGCCAGGGGAACCCGGTTGTCCGTTGCCCGGTTTTCACTGTCAAACGGGTTGCCGAAGGGGATGCCGTTAATTCCGGTCAGGGCAACTGCTTTCACTTCATCCGGCAGGGTAAAGGTACTGTCTTCCGGACGGCATAACGGAAATTCACAGGTTTCCTGTATTGCGTCGAGAATGACTGCGGATCCGAAAGAATGACCGGTTAATACCATGGTCGAATTGTCAACAATGCCGTACAGCGGGGATGCTGCATCTGCGTGTTCAACATTCATGAAATCAATTACATCCGGAATCTGCTGGTTTTCAGCAAAAAATCCCTCGAATTGGATCATGTCCATGAGTAAAAAATCGGCATCATGATTTGGAACAACCACGATAAAACCATATTTTGCCACTTCTTTGGCAAATTCTGAGAAGTAAATTTTATTTACTCTTCCACCCTGGAGGAAAAGTGCCATCGGGAACTTATAGGCGGTGGTGTCATTATCATCAGGGACCGGGTAGTAGATATCTGTTTTGTCCGGTACATCTTCCGGATAGGTTGAAACACTGCTGATAGGCATTTCTGTTGAGTATTTAGCCGTGTTTGTAAAGGCAGGTTTAGGTGTTGTGTTTATTACTTCACTTGTGAGTTTGTAGATCATTCCGCCCTGGGGAGGTTCAAGGCCATGGGGACCGTCCACGCTACCCCTGTTGGTTGAGACATAGAGGTTTCCTCCCATGACTGCAAATGCATCAAACCCGACATTTGTATCCTCTCCGAATCCGTTTCGAGTGACAGGACCCCAGGATATTCCGTCAAATGATTTCCACAGCTGGGCGCCGGTCAAATATTCTTCTGTTCCGCCAAGGGTTGGTGCGTACATGATGGCGGTGCCTGCATAAATCGCATCATTATAAACAAAAAGGTTTGAAACAATGTTTTGATACATGGGGCCCATTAGAAGATTCCATAATGGGTCAATTCCCTGGTTAAATAAACCGTCAAATCCGTTGGGTCTGCTGGTGGGGTTAGAATCGCCGCCAACCACATGCTCCCAGGCACAATCGCTTTTGTCGGCAGTTTCAGTGTAGAGTATCCGGGTGCCGGCAAGGGACTGGATCCCCACAAAAAACTTGTCATTAAATTCTGCCAGGCTCCAGGGCATGAAGTCTCCATTGGACATGGTGCAGTCCATGCCGCCGCCGAAACCGTTTTCATTGCTTCCGATATCATTGTCATCTACATCGACATCAACGATGAGTTCCCATCCCTCATCTGTGAGCCGTGCCACGCGTGAACATCGACCCTTGTTAACCGTTACATTACTGCCTCCAGATGCGCCGGTTCCGCCCGCATACAGCATTTCTTCACCAGAAACTGAAGATACGGCAAGAGACGGGATGCTGGTGCTGACCGGTTTGAAAGAGTCTTTATAGTCAGGATTGGTATGATAATTACCAAAGCTGTTCTGATTGTAAGGTTCGGGTATGTTATTATTGGATACAGTAACTTCCCAGGTATCTCCATCTGCAGTATACCAGACCTGTGCGCCGTGATCATAATTCAGGCCGGTACTCACATAGAGCTTGTCTTTAAAAATAACCATTTCAGTGATCATTTTATTCCAGAAATCACCAAACCCATTTTCATCATTGCCGGTTCCTATTTCAAAAGTGTCGCCCACTTCGACGATGCCCCGGTCATAGTCATATGGCGGGAATGCGCTTGAATAATTTTCCACTGTGTCACAGATGGTAAATTCAGGGTCCTGTGAGTCCCCGGCTACTTCATTTGCCTGAATGGTAAGTGTATCAGAGGTATTGCTGATAATTTCAAAGCGTCTGAACTCGCCGTCACCTGAAGTGATCTGAAGTACCCCGTCTTTCCACTGGTCAATCGTCCAGGACTTAGTTGCGTCAGTTATCTGGGCTGTTGTGTCACCATCTTTGTCTGAGCATCCGCTGTATGATGTAATGGTTCCGTTTCCTTCGTCATCCTTTTTATCAGAGATGACCGCTTCCCAGTTTGTGCCGTCATAGCGCCAGATCTCACAGCCTGTGGAGTCATAAACCGATCCCTGGTGACCGGAAGAAAATCCGCAGTAAAGCTTTCCATTAAAGACGACCATACTGCCCCACATGGCTCCCAGCCAGGTATTACCATAAATTCCATTGGTTTCTCCATCGGGATAGAGGACCTGCTCCCAGGTGGTGCCGGCTGCAGGTCTTCTCCATACTTCTGCGCCTTCTTCTTCATTTCTTGTCATTGCATAGAAATAGCCGTTATACTCGGCCATGGCCACGATGGCAAAGTTATTGGTATTGCTGAAACCTTCAGAAATATCTTTTACCCAGGTTGAGCCGTCTTCTATGTCATCAAAGACAACCGGTTCCTCCGGTTCTATACAGGCCGGCAGAAATAAGAAAAAAGCGAAGATAAGAATCACGGTAAGAGTGTTGCGTACGTTACGGTTGTTTTTTCTGGACATGTTCCCCTCCTTTTTGTGTATCATTAAAAAATATATGGCAATCCCCCATGAATGCCAATTTGTTATTGGACCATTTTAGCCTTGCTGTTAATGTTAGCGTTGTATTTGTTTCCCGGATTGTTTATTTGTTCATGAGTTGTAGAAGAAGTTGTGTTCAGGGAAGTGCTTTTTGTGTCTTCAATTAGATCCACAATTATTCCCATTATTAATTTCCTTGTTTAGGGACATTAAATAGCAGTATTGCATGAAGTTGATATGTTACGCATAGATGTGTTTTAACAGCTGTCACTATAATAAATTGTTGAAGTTATTTCAATGAAATTTGCTGTTTATGTTTTTGGAGGATGTCTGCCAAAATAGTTGAATCTTTATAAATAATGGAGATATAAATAAACAGACAGGTGTTTAAAGGGGAAAGGGCTGAAAGATTTAAAAGTTGTAACTAATTCTATAATGATATATCAATATCTAATTTTTCGAGATATTTGAACTCGATCGTATCGTCGAAAAGCCCCTTTTTGTCAATATTTGCTTTGATAAAACCTAAACTGAGCGATTGTCACCCAGCCAAAAAAAATGCCGGGGGTTTTCCAA
>CAYLYF010000153.1:0-7187 GCA_964387595.1 uncultured Thermodesulfobacteriota bacterium
TGGGGGATTTTCAAGTGGCCACAGGTGGGGGATTTTGGGTGGCCATCGGGGCTTAAAAATAATATTATAGGAATGGAGGGGGCAAAAGAAGTTCGTGCACGCTATATACAGGTTCTAATAAGACTTAGCGAAATTCTTTAATGTTACACGAAGTATAGTAACGGAACAAAAAACTAAGGGGATATGATCGGTCTGTCACAGACGGTCATAAAAAGGAAAAAATTAAATAAAGGAGTATTCATATGTATAGAAAATTAATTTACGGATTATTTTTTTGCATGTTTGCTTTTCTAGCAACAAATGCATCCGCTCAGTACTGGGGAGAAGATGGAGATTTTGAATATACCGGAGATGACGGTGTAATTGCAATTACCGGCTATATCGGAGCCGGCGGTGCTATTGATATTCCGGCTACGGTAATTGGTATGCCGGTTGAGAGCATTGCGAGTAATGCTTTCCGTGAAATTGCCACGATAACCGCCGTGACCATCCCTGAAGGTGTTATCAGCATCGGCGCTTCAGCATTTAATGCTTGTACCGGTTTAACCAGTGTGGACCTTCCTGCCAGTCTTGAAAGCATCGGCAGTTCGGCGTTTGCCAACACCGGTTTAATTAGCGTGGATATCCCTGACGCGATTACAGCCATTAATGGTTCTGTTTTTTCTGGATGCACCGATTTAACCAGTGTGACTTTGCCCGATAACGCTACCAGCATCGGCGTTGCGGCGTTTTCCAGCACCGGTTTAACCAGCATAACCATATCCTCCAAGGTTACCACCATTTCGTCGAGAGCGTTTAGGGGCTGCCGTGCTTTAACCAGTGTGAACATTCCCGAACTCGTTAAAAGTCTTAACTCTGCAGCCTTTGATAATTGTACCAGTCTGACCAGCATAACCGTTGACCCGGCTAATGCCGCCTACACCGCTGAGGATGGCGTCGTGTATAACAAGCTTCAGAAAAAGCTTATAATTTTTCCTACGGCGAAATCCGGCGCGTTTAGCATTCCCGACGGCGTTACTTCTATTGAGAAACTGTCCTTTAATAAATGCACCGCTATAACCGACCTGACTATCCCTGAAAGTGTTACCAAAATTTCAAAACAAGCGTTTTATTTATCCAGTATAACCAGTGTGAACGTTCCAGCGAGCGTTACTACAATACAGGCTCAAGCGTTTAGGGGATGTCCCAACCTGACCAGCATAACTGTTGACCCGGCCAATACCCTTTTTAAAAGTGTGGGTGGCGCGCTGTACAACAACGATGGAACAACGCTTATTCAATATCCCTGTGGTCTGGCCGGCGCATTTACCGTACCCAGCGGCGTAACTACAATTGCGGCACATGCGTTTAGTGAATCACCTGTTTTAACCCGTGTGACTTTTTCAGACACCGTTACTAGCATCAATAATAATTGTGCTTTCGGTGCTACCTCGATAACCGACTATATCGTTGACGCATCGAATAGCGTCTACAGCAGTCTGAATGGTGTGATATATAATAAAGATCAGTCAACCCTTCTGCTTGCTCCCAAGGGCATTGCCGGCGCGTTTATCATTCCTAACACTGTTACCGAGCTTGCTGACGGCTCCTTCGGTGGCTGTGAATTTTTAACCAGCGTGACCATTCCGGACAGTGTGCTTATTTTAAACGGTGGGTGGTCAACCGGTTCATTTACTCGTTGTATTGGTTTAACCAGCGTGACCATTCCGGACAGCGTGACCGACCTCGTAGGGCCGACGTTTTATGGATGTACGGGTTTGACCAGCATACATATCGGAAGCGGCGTTGCCAGTATAGGCAACGGTATTATTTGGGAGACAACATCTTTAGTAAGCATAACCGTTGACCCGGCGAATGCCATCATAACCGCTATTGATAACGTTATTTACGACAAGTCGGGAACAAAGCTTATATATTTTCCACTCGGTAGAGCCGGCGCATTTACGGTTCCAGACGGCGTTATCTCTATTGAGCCTTCTGCGCTCAGACAAGCTAATTTTATAACGGAGGTAACCCTTCCCAGCAGCGTTACTACTCTTAATAATTATTGTTTTAGCCCAATGGCTTCTTTAACCACTGTCAATATGGCAAATGGTCTTGAAACCATTGGAAGAGGATCGCTGAGAAATTGCCCCAACTTAACCAGCGTGACTATCCCTGAAAGTGTTACCAAAATTGACAAACAAGCATTTTCAGGTAACTGGCGCATGAGCAGCGCATATTTTGATGGAGATGCACCTAGTCTGGGCGGTTCTGCTTTTAGTGGTCTTGCAGCAGATTTTCATATTTGCTATCCGGATGATGCTTTTGGATTTACCAGTCCCTGGTATGGATTTCGTGCCTATCCGATATTTATTTGCGATGACCCGACCGGCGATTTAGACAAAGACACAATTGAAAATTATCTGGACAATTGCGTGTATATTTCCAATGTTGATCAGGCTGATGCTGACAATGATACTATCGGAGATAGCTGTGACAACTGTCCTGAAGTCGCAAGCCCCAATCAGATAGATATAGATGCTGATGGTGAGGGAGATATCTGTGATGGCGATACTATTTATGGATATATCTCTGGAGATGTTATGGAAAATGTTACTGTAAATATTTATCATGCTAGATGTGGTTTGCGTGAGTTATATGGTTCATATTCAACAGCTGCAGACGGTTACTATGCATTCGCTGATAGTGCTGATTCTCCTTATATAATTATACCTAAATCGACCTTGAGGTATTCTGTTGAGCCGGAATCTTTACGTGCAAATACATTTTATTATCCGGATGAAAAAATATTTGACTTTACTACAACATTAAAATAACCTTATTAAGGTTGTGTGTGGAAGATGTTATAAATAAGTTTTAATTTTCATCCGAGTTGTTCAAAAGTGGTCAATGTCAGAATTATGATATTGACCACTTTTTTATAAATAGAGCAAAGGTAAGCTGTTCAGGATGCGTTGGTTAAAGCTGGTTTGAACGCTTTATCCTTTTTTTATTTTCAAGGAGACAAATTTTCAAATTTAATGAATTTAAAAATTACAGATAGGTCTTCTTGATAACCCTGATCCCCAATCAAAAATATATCTTGAATGGGTGAGGTATTTATTAAAAATAGTATGATTGGCACTAAGGTTGTCCTTCAATTAAGATATTATCTACGCATGGCGGGCTCTTTGATGGACATGTTTTTTAATAAAGTACAGCGACTACAAAAAGCCATACTAAATCGTTATAAATGAAAGATAACAGCGCGCATTTCATTGCTAATCTATATTTTTGACTTTGTTTGTATTTGCCGATTCCGGAATGCATTTTAATTTATCAAACGGTCTTGGACAGATATTTCATCCGGTCACTCCGGGGGTGGGCTTGCCGGACAGCTACTGGGTAACCCAGAGGGATTCTATTTGCTGGCTTTATAAGTGTCAGGATTGAACTGGCTGAATTGCCCCGTAATGTCAACTGGAAACAGATAACCGGGGGAGGGTATCCGGCCGGGGTCGGGTTTACCCTATTTCTTTTTATGAATGAATCGGCATTTAAGGATGCTGGAATTTATTTTGACTTTCTTATTGTAGCCGTTAAGATCGTTGCCTTTGCGGCCAGTCTGATTTTTGTTGTCACGGGATTTCTCGCGATGAAAAGACCTGTATTACTGCTCCGGACATCTTAGGTTACGAGTATTAAGCTGGTATTATCAGGAGAGCCGGTTTTCCATTTTTAAAAAGGATTTTTACATTCAAACTTAGGCGATATCTATTGACAATTAAAGGTGCTTTTCTTATACTTGGCAGTCAAAAATTGACATTCACTTATACTGTTAACAGCTATAAAATCGAACGATGACTACAGATTATTGAGAAGGGGTAGATCGTTTCGAGATTTAGAACTTAATTAGTGTTTATCTGGATACAGGAGAACTAATGAAAATATTAACATCTTTTTTAATTACGGTTTCATTTTTTTGTTTGATCGGTAAAGCACATTCTGATGAAGTTCAATTTAAAAACGGTGAGCGGCTTATTGGTAAGGTAATTCGAATGGAGAGCGGGAAAATTGTTTTTCTGTCGGAGCTTGCAGGTGAGGTTGATGTTGATCTGGAAAAGGTGAAAAGTCTTTCAAGCAATCACTTGATGCGTGTTCATCTAAATGACGGAAATATCATAAAAAGCAGCAGCATTACAGCAAGTGAAACAGGTATTACAGTTAAACGCAGTGACGATACTAAAAGTCTAGTCCTCACCCCGGATGCTATTCAGGCCATTAACCCGAGGATACTGCCCGATGTTATCTGGAAGGGACATGTCACTGCCGGTTATAATACCACAAATGGCAATACGTATAATGAACAGGCTAATATCTCAATAAATGTGGTCAGGCGCTCTAAAAAGACACGGCTGCGTTTTGACGGGATCTATCTGGCTGCGCGTGATGAAGACAGTGACAGCGGTGATAAAAAAACCACTGAAGAAAACTTTACGCTTAAATCAAAGTATGATTACTTTTTTACCCGGAAGATGTTCGCTTATTTAAGCGGGAGCATTAAAAAAGATCATATTGCTGATTTGGATTACAGGCTGATCACCGGTTCCGGTCTTGGCTATCAGTGGATTGATGAAGAACATATGAAATTTTCAACAGATGCCGGCCTTGCGCTTCTCAAGGAAAAATACACCAGCAGGGTCAATGATCCCACGGATAATGATGAAGACGAAGACGGTATTTTCCGCCAGATCAAGAATGTGACGAGAAGTGATGATTTGTCTTTACAGTTGGGTTATAATTATTTTTGGGAACCCAATCAGAACACCATTGTACTTTCAAATATGATCTATACCCCTGCGGTTGAAGATTTTTCTGACTATTTCCTGACCTTTGATGCTGAGCTTCGGCTGGCAATCACCAAATCTTTTTACAGTAGTTTTAGATTTATTCTGGATTATGATTCAGAGCCAGGAGATGATTCCGGATCTACGGATACAAAATATATTATCGGGCTGGGGTGGGACTTTTATTAGTTCGTATTTTCGAAGTAATTTTTCACTTTTCATATTTTAAAAATTAATATATGTTTTTTTATCAATATAATTAAAAATTTATAAGGTTAAAATGATGACTAATGAACAGATCGCGAATACAATACGGAATGTTTTAGAAGTTTCAAAAGAGTTGGTGGGGATTAAGGCCTGGAAGGAAGCACCAACGTCTGTTCAAAAATATCAGGGTAATGCCTTCCCGGGGATGTGCACTCAGATTGGTGAAGTTCTTGCTACGGGTAATACATTTCATACCAATGAGGAGCATTGCTTCTGCACGGGAGGAATTGTTGCAACAGGCGTTGTGCCCCCTGTTCCTGAAGAGGAAAAAAAGGAGATGCTGGAGGTGCACTTTGCGATGAGCAAGGGCTACAAGGATTTTGAAACGGCTATGCATTATGAAGACGAAATGCATAAGCTGAATCCGCCGGTCAAAGATAAAAATGCGGTGGTTCAGCTGGGCCTTTTTAAGGAAATGGAAGATCCGGATCTCGTCCTTATATTTTGCACACCGTGGGCTGCTGATATACTTAACCGTACTTTTTGTTATGCCACGGGTGAGCCGATCACCGGTTTTGGAGGGAATGGCGGCTGCCCTTTTCTGATTCAGTATCCTTATGTTACAGGAAAACCCTCTTTCAGCTATAGTGATGTTGCCTGGAGAAAGTATATTGGCCTTGCAAAAGAGGAACTTACGGTAACTATGCCGTATAAAAGCCTTCTTGGATGTGTTGAAAATCTGTCCTCTGTAGCAGAAGACTATTTGAAATACGGTGAGATTGTAGAAGAGTAACTATTTACTGGAGATTGATATGAAAAATAACTGTATTGAAATATCTGTTAATGACCATCGAAAGTCTCTGCCGGATGCGGCTTTAAATTCTGTAACAAATGAATTTCTGGTAGTCTGGGCTGCTGCTCCGGGCGAGGAAAGTAAGACTTTTGAGTACTATATCTCCGGACAGAAAATCTCAGCTACCGGAGAACTTATTGGTGAAACGATAGAAATATTAAAGACCGAGGATATCGTTATGATGTCCCGTATTTTGTATAACCCGAATAAAAACCAGTACCTGGTGATATATTGTCTGGGACTGAGTAATTTTAATATTCATGGCGTCATTTTAGATGCAGAGGGCAGGTCTGTGTGTGAACAATTTAGAATTGTAGATGCGCCTGCAAACCAGTTTCATTACACCATGGCTTTTAATCCTGTTAAAGATCAGTATTTTATTACTTACAATGATTTCAGGGATGATATCGGTAATGCTTACGGTGTTATTTTAGACGACACCGGTAAGATCGTAAAAGATGAATTTATGATCAGCAATTCAGTGGGGCATCAGGTGAATCCTGTTGTCTGTTATAATCCAAAGGATAATACCTATCTGGTTAACTGGGAGGATTTCAGGGCTCACGGTGACGTTTTAACACCCTTGGGAACTCTTGAAGTCATGACTGATATCTCCGGCGCGCTCCTTTCCTCGGAGGGTAAGATTATTATAAATGATATTCCCCTGTGTATGGATGCTAATGGTGCTAATGCGGATCAGCGCTTTAACGGCCTATCGTATAATTCTAAAACAAACCGTTTTCTGATCAGCTGGACTGATACCCGTGACAGTCTGCAAAATACGGGGGTTATGGGCAGAATTGTTGAAGCTGACGGAACCATGTCTGCTGATGATTTTCCTTTGATTGATGTACCCGGTGCACAGATGATAAGCCATACTGTATATGTTCCAGAGGAGGATAAATACTTTATCTCTTTTGAGCGGGATCTTAATGATCTTGATGCTTTTTATTTTAAGGATATCTCAGCAAACCTTGATATCGCAGCCATGTGGCTTGATGGTAATGGCAGGCCTGAGTCTGATATAATCGATATTTTTAAAGGTGAAGGCAATCACCGTTTTGTCCGTTTTGCTCATAGTCCTGACAGCAGTTCTTTTTTACTGGTCTGGCAGAGTGATTTTCCCGGTGTGTCCGATTCAGAGGAGGGACATATTATGAGTGCCGGCGGAAATATCCTGGGTAAAATTTATAAAAAGTAGTTTGCCTGATATTATATTTATGAAGAGAGGTAAAGGTCCTATAATAGAGCCTGTCCCAATTTTGCTTATTTCAAGTTTTAATGGACAGACAGGCAAT
>CAYLYF010000154.1:0-7176 GCA_964387595.1 uncultured Thermodesulfobacteriota bacterium
CCTGCGGGAAAAGGGCGGGCTCACAAAAACTTCGCGGCCTTCCGGTTCAACGGTTCCATACACCCTGACCGCAGACGCCCGCAAGTCTGCATCAGCGGCCATCAGCGGCGGCGCTGAAGACCGTTTAAAACTGACCAGAATAAAAACAAGTCCGGCCAGAACAATTATAAAAAAAATAACTGTTTTTATTTTTTGTTTCATACGGCATCACTCCTTTGGGGTTCATTTGAATCATAAACAACAGACCCGTTCTCAATCTTTAAAAGTCTGTCCGCATACGGAAAAACTCTGGGATCATGGGTAACCATTACCATGGCCCGACTTTTATCTTTTGAAATATTTTTTAAGGTATCCAGCACAATTTGACTTGATTCCGCATCAAGCGCCGATGTCGGCTCATCGCATAATAGCAGCGAAGGTTCATTCATCAAAGCCCGCACAATAGCAACGCGCTGTTTTTGCCCGCCGGAAAGCTGTAAGGGCTGAAGATGAAGACAGTCCTGGAGACCAAAACTCTCAAGCAGTTCACCCGCCCTTTTTTTCAGCTGCGGTTTTAGTGCTGCCCCCTGGATACAGCTGGAAACAGTGATGTTTTCAAAAACCGAAAGTGCCGGTAAAAGTTCGGCCAGCTGAAAAACAAAACCGTAATTTTCTCTTCTTAGGTTTGCTTTCATGTTTTCAGATGCAGTTGTAACATCTTTGTTATTAATATAAACCTTTCCAGCGGTTGGCTTTAAGATCAGGCCCATAATGGTCAAAAGCGTTGTTTTTCCACTGCCGGAAGGGCCGGCAATAAGGGTCAGCTCTCCCGGATAAATATTTAGATCGGTTTCATTCAGGACCCGCCGTATTTTAGTACCATCATGAAAATCACGGGTGATGTTTATCATTCTTAAAATTGGGTCAGACATATTAAATTTTCTTTTTTTGAAACTGCATTTTTATTATCGAAAAACAGATGCCGGCTCAACGCTGATTGCCTTTCGAACCGCAAGAAGCGAGCCACCGAGGCAAAGCACTAATGTCGCAAGAGCTAGAACTGGCGCAACTTCTCTTGGAAAATAGCTCGGCAAGGCGGATTCATAGGTCGCATAAAGAAAAAGGGCCAGGAGAAAAAATCCGATAAATATTCCAATGGCAGCAATAATAAAGGCCTGAGAAAGTACGATCACAAAAATATCTATTTTTCTCGCTCCCAACGCCCGCAAAACAGCGAAATCTTTTTGCCGCTGAAGAACACCTGTATACATGGTTAAGGTAATAATAATAATACCCACCAGCGCCCCGATCAGGGTTGAAAAACCAAAGCTTCCGCCCATACCGGTGTTTTTAATATAATAAAACCGGGTTTTCTTTGAAAGCTCAGAAGCAGAAAGGACTTTTGCAGAAGGAAGAAGTTCTTCTATTTTTGAGACGGCTGCATTTAAGTTTTCTTTTGATCTAAGCTTTACAAGCACCGCCTTGCATCGACCCGGCGGTGTATTCAGGATCTCCCTTGCCTTGACAATATTTGTAAACACCATTCTTCCGGCAAACCCTTTAATACCCTGAGTGATGGCTGTTATTTTGGCAAATTTTCCATTTATCTCACAAATATCATTCAATTTTGGATTGCCATACTTGCTAAGGTCAAGTAAATCAAGGGTGACGCCATTATACTGAAAAAAACTTTCGGCCGATCCCTGCGAAAATTTCCAGGGGCCAACCGCCCGGGAGGGATTTCTGATACCCACAACCTGCACGCCTTCATTTCGACCGTCCTTTGTCTTAAAGGAAGCACCGCCGTAAAGAAGCGGTTCCGCCCATAAGACCTCAGAAAGCGCACTGACTCTTTCCAGATACCGCTCAGGAATAAGCCCGGAAGAATTAAGGTTCTCTGTGTTTGCAGAACAGATCCAGATGTCCGTTTCGCTGTGATCCACAAGCACAGACATATAATTAAAAAGGCCAAAAAGAACAGATAGCTGCTGCCCGACCAAAAAAACGATCGCAACAACCCCGATAATCGCTCCGATTGTTGTGGAACGGTCATAAAGCAGTATTTTTAAGGCAACTAAACTACGCATCTTTTTTTATTAGCTCCAAAGCGAGTTGATGTCCCTCAGCAAAATCCTGTACGATTGCATCAGAAAACAAACTTAACCTTTTTTTTGCCGAAACCGCGGCTGTTCCTCCTAGAATAATTTTCGTTTGCGGCAGCAGTTTCCGAATCTCTGTAAGAATCGCTGTTGCTGCAGAAAGTCTGGCAATCATATCAATACTTAGAAATATAATATCGGGTTTTATTTCCAACACGACCTGAAGCATATCAACATGCTGGGAGATCTGTCCCGTAGACCGGACGTCCCAGCCTTTCAGCTTCAGAAAAACCCCCATCACCGCTGCCGTCATGTCTTGTGTTTCTCCGGGCACACACACAGCAATGACCTTGTTCTTAATTTGTTTTTCTTTTTTCAAGTGTTCCGTAAGCTTCACTAAAAGATAACGGCAAATATCGGTTGCAACAAACTGATCCGCAACAGAGATTTCATTGTTTTCCCAAAGTAGGTTGACTTTATTAAGAACAGCAGGAAAAAGCTCTAAAAGGATTGTTTCTGTTGACATCCCCTGTTTCTGCAGAGAAAAAATCTTTTCTGATGCTTTATCCAGGTCTTTTTCGATTAAAAAAGAAATAAGGTGTTCACCGTCTTCTGATAAAACCGGCGGTTTTGTTTTTTCTGTTATTCTTGAACCCGTAAAGCCGTTCTGCAAAAAACCAACAGGTGCGACAAGTTCATTTGCCGCCGAAGTATTAATAAAGGTATGCACGCCCATATCCCATTGTTTGACCAGATGTTCAAAACATTTTTGCGGCATATCCCGGTTTAAAAGAAGGGAAAGAAACCAGAAGTATTCCTTTTCCAGCTGGTCATAAAGATCAAATTCATACACGCCCACAACCGTCTTACAAAAAAGATCGCTCACCATCTGAATAAACAACCGCGTTTCAACCGTCAGAACGCTGTGTCCCAGCCGGGAAGCTGTTTTAAGCTTTTGATCTAACAAAAATAATATTTTTTCTTCTGCTTCTTTATATAGCCTGACCGCTTCTTCAGAAACAGGTTTAAACTCTTTTTCCATGGGCTTGTATTTTTAGATTTTTTGTTATAGTATTTTTTATACTTACTACTAATATATAAATTTTGCAAAGTATTATACCAGACCATTAACTCGGTTTAAACAGGGAGATTAAAATGAATTTTAACAAGGCAACGCTGGGATTTATCGGCGGCGGAGTAATGGCTGAGAACATTTTGAAGGGCATCCTTCAAACCGGTCTGATGAAAAAAAGTCAGGTGATCGTTTCTGATGTAAATGCTTCGCGCCTTACGCTGCTGAAGAAACAGTTCGGCATAAAAACAGAAAAAGATAATAAAAAGATTGTTTCAATGTCTGACATCATTGTCCTTGCCGTGAAACCGCAGAACATGAAAGAGCTGCTTACAGAGGTCAGCTGCTGCTGTGACAATAAAAAGCTTTTCATCTCGATTGCTGCCGGAGTAAAGTCTGCAGCTATTTCAAGAGCCCTGTCCGGAAAGGGCCGTATTGTCCGGGTCATGCCTAATGTAGCTGCAAAAGTACTTGAAAGTGCAAGTGCGGTCTGCAAGGGCCCCCTTGCAAAAGATGATGACATAAAAACCGCATTAAATATATTTAATGCCATCGGAAAAACGGTGGTTGTAAAAGAAGACCTCATGGATGCGGTTACCGGACTCAGCGGCAGCGGCCCGGCATATATCTTTCTCTTTATTGATGCCATGGCTGATGGTGGAGTTAAAGCCGGACTTCCAAGAAAGACCGCACTTGAACTTGCGGTTCAGACTTTCTTCGGCACTTCAAAGCTGCTGCTTGAAACCGGTGAAACACCTGCTACTGCAAAGGATCAGGTAACCTCTCCCGGCGGAACAACCATCTGCGGTCTTCACGCCCTTGAAAAAGGCGCTGTACGCGCAGACATCATCGACGCAGTTGAAGCGGCAATACAAAGATCAAAAGAGCTGGGCCAGTAAAGTTTTATTTTTAGACTAAACAAATATTAATATTTATTTAGTTTCTTTAATCCCTAAAGTGACTCCAAGATTGCCCGCCGTGTGGATCATGGTAAAGCTGCTGCCATCCGGACTGACCATACCGTAAATCGGATCCCCATTATCAGCGCTGTTAAACATGCCGTCCGCATCTACTGTATATGTAAAGCTGCCCGAGGGAAGCTCACTGTTCGAGCTATACTCCCGCTCAAAAGTTCCACCGCCTTCACCGTCAAAGCTTATCCTGGTAAAACCTGACCAGGGAACACTGCTGTAGTCAATAACTCCGTAGGAGCCGCTCAGATCTGCTTCGGACATGGCCACGGATTTTTTAATCCCTAAAGTGACTCCAAGATTGCCCGCCGTGTGGACCATCGTAAAGCTACTGCCGTCCGGGCTGACCATACCGTAAACAGGATCCCCATTGACGGAACTGTTAAACATACCGTCCGCGTCTACCGTATATGTAAAGCTACCAGAGGACATATCACTGTTTGAGCTGTATACCCTTTCAAAGGCACCTCCGCCTTCACCGTCAAAGCTTATACTGGTAAAGCAAGACCATGGAACGCTGCTATAATCGATAACACCGTAGGTACCGATCAGATCTGCTTCGGACATATTATCAGATTTTTTAATTCCTAGTGTAACTCCAAGATTGCCCGCAGTGTGGACCATCGTAAAGCTACTGCCGTCCGGGCTGACCATACCGTAAATCGGATCCCCGTTGACAGAACTGTTAAAGGTACCATCTGGATCTACTGTATATGTAAAGCTGCCCGAGGGAAGCTCACTGTTCGAGCTATACTCCCGCTCAAAGGTACCTCCGCCTTCACCATCAAAGCTTATACTGGTAAAGCCAGACCAGGGAACACTGCTGTAATCGATAACACCGTAGGTGCCGCTCAGCAGAGAATTAAGGTTGCAGTCTTTGCATCCAACTACCAAAAACATCAAAATAAAAATACAGCTGAGTAAACAAGTCTTTTTCAAAATGGTTTGTTCTTTCATGGGAGATCCTTTCAAGTTGTTTAATAATAATTATTTAATCAAGCTAAAAACAAAATATACACTAAAACATTTAAGTTTTTAAAGACTTATACTTTTCAACTGAAACCATAAGAAACTTTACTGCTAAACGTCAATCAAAACAACTTATTTTACGATCGCCACTAATGGTTTTACGAAAAGTATACCGCCATAGAGAGATCTGTATTTTAGTCTTCAAAGAGCTAAAGATTTGTACGGTTTTTAATAAATATGCACTCTATTCTTCAGGATGAAGCTCAAATGTAATGTAATCGGTAGTTCCGGAGCGGACATGCTCTACACGACTGGCGAGTTTGTTGAGAATGATCAGATCCAAATGTTCTCCCGGTTTGATGTCTTCTGGAAGCACATCAACATCGACAATGCTTGCGTTAAGAACAACATCACAAACAATGTAGTCCCGAGCAGAAAGATATACACTGAATTTTACCATAAGACCACTATCGGGCTTTTGATCGCACATAAAGACAAATAACTCTTCAGCACAAAGACGCAGACGTTGCTGATCACGCACGGAGAAAAAATATTTTATCTGAGTCTCCTGCTCAATTGTATCAAGCAATTGACTAACCTTCTTTTTGTCCAGTTCTGTCAAAATCTCAACCTTACCTTTTAACAGAAAATTCGAGATGACTGTCAAAGTAAGAGCACAAAGTCCCCCTGCGGCCATTCCATTTGAAAGAAGCTGTTCCAGAAAACCAGAAAACAAATTGTTAAGCAGCAGTTTTTGCTGACCGAGCAAACCAACAAGAAATGAGATACCAACGATGATCTGCGAAATGCGATCCTGAGATCTTGATGCGAGACTAATCCCCGATACAAACAGAAAGGCAAACATGAATATCGTGATTGGAATTAGAACGGCATTTGGAATAAGTAAAAACAGCGCCGAAGCTTTAGGCGAAAAGCCTAGAAATAAAAGCATTAACACCGCCATACCACCAACCCGTTTAGAAGAGACCCGAGTAATTTTCAGTAAAGGTATGTTGCAGCTGTATGTGGTGTTTGAAAGGCCGCCAAAAAGACCGGCCAAAATATTACCAAGGCCGTCGGCATAGAGCGCCCCCCTGACTTTTGAATAATCGTTTTTACTGAATTTACGATAGGAAACCGATTCAGCGGCCATGGTGTCGCCAAGAGTTTCAATAGTGCTGGAAACTGTTGCCAGAATAAATCCGGCTAACAAGGAGAATTCTGCAGGAGAAAAGTTAAATGCCGGAAGATAAAACTGCCACCCAGGCAAACCTATCCATGCAACGTCCGCAAAACCCGTCCAATCCATTAGTCCGCACAGTGATGATAAAACAATACCCACAATCAATCCAAACAGTACCATCATCGTACGTAACCTGACTGACGCAAAAAAATAGCAGCCGATCATAAAAAGACTGGTTATCCCGACAACTATCAGGTTTTGCACAACCAGGCCGCCCTCTGCCACTTCGGAATAATAAGAATCCATAATGCTCGGCATAATTATGACGGGTATCAACATGATAATAACACCACCTACAGCTGGTGTAAAAATTCTACGTAAAGGTAAAAGAAAACCGGCAATTATCAACTCTACAAAAGCTGAAACAATATTCATCGTCATCAGCAACGGAATACCGCCCATGACCAGAGCCGACTGCGAAACACTCCAATGACATCCCGCTGACCCCATAAACAAAACTAACCCCGAGCCAATGTGTCCAAGCTTGTATATTTGAATCAGAGTTGTAACGGCACTGATCAGAACCGTCACAAAAATTAGAAACGCCATCGTTTCCACCGAAAGTCCAACTGCACGACCAATCAGTAAGGGCATAATAACAATACCCGTATAAACCATCGAAATGTGTTGAAGAGCCAACACAAAGGTGAGTTTCCATGACGGTTTTTCATCCACCTCATAAAGAAGATTATTATAAATTGTTTGCATTGCTTAGCCCCTAATATTGGAAAAAAAGCTTCGGGAAAGTTAATTATTCAGCGTAATTTTCGATTTTACTACTATCTATTCGGCAATTTGCCATTAAACAAAAGCTCCAATGCTTGACTTGACTTGAAGCCCTGT
>CAYLYF010000155.1:0-7146 GCA_964387595.1 uncultured Thermodesulfobacteriota bacterium
TCTTCAGCTCACTAATCATGATTGACCTCCTAAAGATTTGATTACCTGTCTATCTCTTCCCCAATGTTCTACTTTACTGTAAGTAGTCCATTGTTTTATTTTATAATGCCTGGTACCGAGTGAAATTTTATTTACGATATCTGTTAATCAAATTCAGCCAAAGGTATGCATGCTTTAGTGGTGGACTTAAGGATCTTGGTCATAGGCTGCTGCATCGCAGCAAGCTTCGCCATCAGGTCGGGACGATCCTGTTGAATGATGGGAAGCAAACCCTGCATCAGCTGTCCTATGTACTGTACGGCAGCATACGGGTTCCAGCACGGCGGCAGAGACTCCTTCACCAGTCCGAATATGTAGTTCAGATCTTCATCCTTATCAATCACATAGGGAAGTGCAAAGTTCATGAGGTACGCCTCATGGGAGTGGCCTTCAATGTAGACCTTTTTCCACCAATCAATATATTGAGAGATGCCCTGTGATACTATCCCGACCCGGTCCTCCTTTAATGCTGCAGCTATCGCGCACCCTGCTTTCCAGCCGCTGATCATGGCACCGGAGTTCTCAAGTTCCTGACATGCCCCGGTATCTCCTGCAAGGAGAACACGATTTTTGTACGGCACAGTCACCGGCGAATATATGTATTGTGAAGAGGCCATTTCTTTCAACTCTTCCGCCTTTGAAAACCACTTTGAAAAGAATGGATTTTCTTTCATGAAATAGTTCTTAACACTGTCCAGGTTAATTCTGGGATCAAGTGTGAAAAATGCTACAGTGTTTTGATTTTGATACGGTCTGGGAAGAATGAACATAAAACCCGGGGCTTCCTGACTGTGGGTAAAGCTCGAAAACACAACATCCGTCTCGCCCGGATCAACATTTTTCATGTACCAGCCCTTGGTTAAAAGGTAACAGTAGAATGTCCTTTCCTTATTAAACCCGAGCAGCCGCGCTATTCTTGAATTTGCACCATCAGCGGCAATGAGATATTTCCCTTCAAAAGTTTTCCCGCTTCCTCTTACCGTTACACCGGAAGATGCCGGTTCAATGTCGTTGACATTTATTCCGGTACAAACAGTTACCCCGGCTTCCTCAACTTCATCAAGAAGACAGCGAAACAAGGCTTCCTTATCAATAGAAACACCCACAGCACCGTCATCGCCCTTCTTCGCGGTTTCTTCCGGCGCTCCAAAAGATATCAGGTTGCCGTCGGGAGAATAGAGATACCATGCCTTGATATTTCTTATCGGCCCGTCATAAGTAAACGATATGCCGCTGTTAAGAAACCCCAGTTTTTTTGCCTTGCGGTTGTAATTAATAAGGTCGTTAAAATAGTAGCTGTTCATTGAAATTAGGGTTTGTCCGCACAACCGATCAAGCTTTGTCAGGTCTTTTTTTCTGTCCAGTAAAAGCACATTAAGACCTGCAAGCCCGACCGCCTTGGCAGCAAGAAGACCACTGGGCCCTGCCCCTACAACAACGGCATCATATTTTTTTTTCATATGTATTGCCCTCCTTTTTTATCCATTACTGTTTTCTCAGTTTTTCCACATCCAGATCACGCCCGTTTCACAACAACAGGCTGTTAAGTATTGGGAAAAGCCCTGCGGATTGAACCCGCCATAATACTTTTTAACGGGGCCGCAGCTGCCGTTTGCAGTTTGGCCAGGAACCGGGGGTTCTCCTGCTGTATTGTTCCCATCTTCTGCATAAGGACCCCGTTAATCTGCTGACTGACGCTGTAAGGGTTTAATGTTGCCTCAAGAGGTCTGTCCGTCAACAGTCTGAAAAGATAGTTGACATCATCTTCATCCAAAAGCTCAAACAAAGCGAACAGATCTATGATTCCTTTATAATCTTCAAATTCGGAAAAGCTTTTATGCCACCAGTCTATATAGCTTTTAACCCCGTGCTCGTTGAGCTTGTTGTCACGGAATGCCGTTGAAATTGCATGGGCGGCTTTTTTCCCGCACATCATTGATCCGGTGCACTCGGCCTCAAGAGTCCAGACAGAATCCCCGACAAAAATAATATTATCAAGAAACGGCGTGTGTGCAGGAGACCAGAGATTCAATACGTGGCAGTTGTGACGAACAATCTCCATATTTTCAAAACAGTGCCTGTAGGGACTACCATGGAGCACCGTTAACACCTCATCTATAAGGCTTTGCCGCTCCAAGGGAGGAGAACAGGTGAAACTGCCCCACATCCAGAACTCGGCATCGGGATAGGGGCAGGGTAGAATAGTAAATGCCATGGGAAGTTTGCTCTTTTTATGATATAACGCGAGCCAGTTGAAGGCATCGGGATAGTCGATAATTAGATTATTAAAATACACACCCACCCCCAGCATCGTCTCAAAAAACTGCCGTTTCTTGTTCAGACCGGTAAGACTAGCTATACGTGAGTTTATACCGTCGGCGGCTATGACAAATGTTGCCTTGAAACACTTTCCTTCAGCGGTGGAAACTTTAATGTGCTTACCACTTCTGGCCACATGTACTACATTACTGCCGGGATAGACATGACACCCGTTGTTTTGTGCATCCCTCAAGAGCAGCTCAAGAAGCCGCTGCTTGCTGTAGGTAACTGAAAGCCGCCGGTTCTTTTTTACAAGCTCCTTATAGTCTCCCAGCTGTACCACCGACTTGCCATCAGGCGAGAACATGTTCCAGTTGTAGATGGGATGATAAGGGCCGTCATAGTCAACGGAAAATCCACTCTCGGGAAAAACGATCTTCTGTGTTTGTTCGTTTAGGTACATTCTTTCGTCAAAGTAGCGTTCGTTTTCAATAGCAAGCATGGTTGCACAAGCCCTGGTTATGGCGGTGATGTTTTCTTTGCGTTCAACCAGGGCAACTCTGTGACCGTTTTCACACAGGGTCTTGGCAGCCATAAGCCCTGCAGGACCTGCTCCTACAACCACAACATCATAACATTTCATCGTGTCTCTCCTTTTTCATGCTTTCTATCATGCTTTGTCATTTGACTTTCTGTGGGGATAGGACATACAGGTTCGAGGGGATGTTGAACCGGTACAAGTAAATGCGTACCTACGCGGTAGATAACTTTTTGCGTGAAATTATTATTAACATTGTATCATTTAATTAAATACTGGTGATCTGTTTCTTGTTGCATACATCAACTAGCAGCGGGCAGTCATCCTATTCATACGGTATTTGTGCAACCCAGTTTCTGCCGCTATTAAATGAATGCATGATTTCACCATAATCTCCCGATGCCCAAATCTTTCCATTCTTATCAGTATATATATCGTAGAACCACATCTTGCGTTCTATCTGTACCCTCCAGTTGTTTCCTCCATCTGTCGTGTGCAGTATGTTCCCGTACGTACAAATCCAGCCCTCAAGCCTGTCGGCAAATTCAACCCCGTTCATGAGGTACGTGATTTCACTGGTTTGGGTTTCCCACGTGATTCCGCCGTCGGAGGAATGAAGAATTGTCCCCATTTCACCGACGGCCCACCCGTTAAGCGGGTCGACAAACTCAACGTCAAGCAATATGGCATCCGTACCTGTTTTCTGAAGGCTCCACGTCGTTCCTCCGTCCGTAGAACGAAATATCCTGCCGTAATCACCAACAATCCAGCCGTGTTTATCATCAATGAAAATAATCTTAAAAAGCGCCACGGCAAACGGGACATCTTCAACAGTTAAATAATCTTTCAGGTCCGCCCTCTTTTTCCAATCCTTTCCGCCATTTTCCGTGAACAGGAAAACTCCCTGCTCTCCCACGATGAAGCCCCTGTCAGGCCCGAAAAAGAAAACCGAGTGCAGGTGATGCTCGGTGCCGCTTTCCTGTTTCGCCCAGGCACTGCCACCATTAACAGTGTGGCGAATTGTACCGCGGTCACCCACAACCCAGCCGGTTGTATCATCGGTGAAATAGAGGCCCCGCAAATTGCAATCAGTGGCACTGTTTTGCCTTCCCCAATAGCTTCCTCCGTTATCGGTATGCACAAGCGTGCCGAGCTTGCCCACTGCCCACCCGTTTTTCAAATCTCTAAAAAAAACGTTGAAAAAGCTGTTCGACATTTGAAACCTAGGAGGAGCCTGAGCAGGTCCCTCCGCCTGTTTACAGCAGGGAAGCACAGGAATGCAAAGAAGCACTAAAATAAACAGAACTCTGTTCCGAGCATTCACTCTTGACTCATTTCTCATAGCTAGAACCCGTATTTTATTCTGAAAGAAACGTTGCTGCTTTTCTGAAACTCACCGAGAAGGTCGTCGTTAGGACCGGACCAGATCGTTGCCGCAAGCACTGTGCTGATGTGGTCATTCCACTGGTAGGATATCGAAGGCATTATCTCCCAGGCACCGTCCTCTTTATAGACAACAGCAAGCGTGGGCACGAGATATTCTCCCGGCAGGTACGTTGACTGCATAATAACAGCAAACATCGTCTCCACCCTGTCGGCGTGCGCGCTGGTCTGGCCGACCAAATAATGACGCTTATCTTTACTGTGCTCATAATCCAGGAGGTACATCTGGTAGATGTGAAACATGCAGGTCAAACCACTCGGGAAAAGAGTGCGCATGCCATAGAACGTCTTATCAAGGGCAAGAACATACTGAAAATTATCGGATCGAACTGTTTCAGGAACTCCTACACCGAGTATATTATCAAAATTCATTGCGCTGGTAATATCATCCAGATTCAAAACTCCCTCGTACCGAATGACAACACTTTCCATGCCGAGAAACCTTGTAAAGTTCCAGGAAAAGCTCCCGCCGATACTGTGCACTCGTTTGTATTTCAAGTTGGCTGTTAAAGTCGATAAATCAAGGTACATCCCCGGGCCGTCCGACCAGTGGCGAAAGTAGTTGAGCGTGTAGTTGAATGCACCGAACGTCTGGTACCACCGCACCCCCCACTCCATGTTCGACAGGCTTGTTTCCACCCTGTGCTCATCGAAATTCAGCGGCGGAAGAACCCGAAGCCCCTTGGGGAGATAAGGGTGCGTGCTGCCGAAAGGGGGCACGAACATCGGCACAACGTCCGGTATGAGCACAAACTGAAGTGAAGTGTTCAGGGTGGGATTCCAGTCGATCCGTACTCCCCAAAGGGAGATCCTGATGTCCTCCCAGGCATGCTGGTTGAAGTGACGGATATCCATCGGGTTTATAATATCCAGCATCTGGAACAAATCTGTTTCACCCCAAACGATCTGCTGCTTACCGATCCGGATGTCGAAATCTCCGACATACATATCCACGTAAAACTCCCGGATGTACTCCGAGAGGGAATCGTGCTGTGGGCCTGCCATGTAGTCCCGCAGGACCTTTCGATCTTTATGTTCCCCTAAAAAACCATAGTCCTGCAAATCATACACGGCATCATAAAAAAGCCTGCCCGAAAAGTAGAGATAGAATTTATCCGGTACAAGTTCCACATCAGTGTCAACCTGGAAAATATTTTCACTCCAGAGCACTTCATGTGGGTCCCGAATTCTCACTGCAGTCTCATTTCTGATGTAGCCGCCGATATTGACTTTAGGCGCCGCGTATCCAAGATCTACCAGCCCGGCAATCACCATCAGGGCAACGGCAGAAAACAAAGTCTGAAACATTTTATATTTTCTCATTATTATGTTCCCCCTAAAATTGTCAAAAAATGAAAAACATTGATTTGTCTTTCAAATGATTACCACCTTCTTCTCATAAGTGACCGAATACTGAACATTTCCGGTGTTACAACAGGGTTATTAAATGATACTTTAAGAACATTCATCTCGGTGTGGTGGCCGGTCAGGGTGTTTTTGACATAGGTAAAATTCTCAAAGGTGTGCGTCCTGTCAGAGCCGTAGTACGGGTGAAGAGCAAAGGTCCTGTATGAAATTCTTACCAGTCTTCCTTTCTCGTCATACCAGTCACTCTTGACCATCCGGAAAATATTCTGCTCGAACCAGAGAACCCGTTTGGCATAGGACATCCTTCCCTCTTTGGGGATGCTCTCAACCACCCACATCTTGTGCCCGTATGCCTCATTCTTAAAATAGTCGGTAATATTATCTATGTCCACCGAGTCCGACATGACCTCCCGCTGCTTTGCGATAAATTTATCATCTACTGTTTCCACCCTCAGTATCTTGTAGGAATCATCAAAAGGTGAGCGGAGTACCATATCATCGTAATCAATGTCCATGCCGCCAAACGAGTCTTCCCGGTCCTGTGCACCCAGCTTGCGCACCTTTCTCAAGGCTGGTATCCAGAGCCACTGATCGTAATCCTTGTCTAAATCGGTGTACCTCCATATAATAGTCGAAAGGCCCCTCATGTCCTCCGGCGACATAAATGATACAGAGTCCTTATAGTCTACTCCATTAAACTTGGGCCAGTTCGTCAGCGCTCTTCTCGTGGCGCTCACTCTCTTCAGGCCCCTTTTGTTGGTTTTTCTTATCACGGCGCCAACACTATAGCCTCCCAGGTTCTCCCCCTTATAAGCGTAAGCGCTTTCGACACACTGAAGCCGAATCTGGTGCCACCATGCCTTCTCAATTTCAAGACCGGTCGCAGTCTCCACATCGGGAAGCTTGCCGTAATACATTATCGGATCGAGGTTCTTCCCCGTTGCATCCGACTGCTCATACCCGTTCTTGATGCCCACGGGTATTGTGACACCGTCGGAGGCAGTCGTCATCTCCGGGACCTCATCCAGAGCATGTAAAGATGGACACGCCAAAAACACAGCCAGTGCCAGTACGACGCCACTTAACAGGATAGTCCCTTTTTTTCTAAAAAATTCATGTTTCATTGGTTCTCTCCTTTTCATAAAATGTTTCAACGATATATTTTTATTATCTATGTTAACTGATTGTTCATCAGTTGAATCCATTAAACTCTCCCTGACTCAATTGTTCTATTTCTGCTGTCCTTTGAAAATAAACTTCGGTTTTAACAGAAATACAATGGGCGACATGAGCGCGATGGCGCCGAGGCCGTTGAGAAAGATGATGAGCCCTATCATGCTTCCCAGCTCGAACTGAAACTTGAGCGGAGAGAAGAAAAAAACCATGACACCAAGCACAACCGACATCGTTGTATAAAAAACGGCCTTGCCGGTCGTCGTCAGGGCTGAAGTGGTATAGGTCTAGCGGACACACCGAAAAGCATGATATAAATAGAAAAC
>CAYLYF010000156.1:0-7119 GCA_964387595.1 uncultured Thermodesulfobacteriota bacterium
ATAATTCTTTTGATCAGGGAGGGACAGGCACGTATGAACGGTTATATTCTGAAGCGGGGGGGAATGTCTTGACCGACTGTTTTAAAATCTTACAGGTGATTATCTACAGGACAGTTTAAGGTTTAAATGACCAGCAAATATAAGGCTTTTGTTCTCTGCAGTGATCATCAAAAATTCATTATGCCCGGTATAAACCAGCTTTTTTATGTGATATCAATTTCAGGGTATGTTTGTGTCTGAGATACAAGTTAGATGTGATAACGAAAAATTGCTGAAAAAGATTTTTATCATTGTAGCATTAGGACAAGCAATTACTTTTAAAAGGATTGGTTAAATCTGTTTGTGATCTTTTGTCTTAAAACATATCTAAAACAAACATTAGATAAAAATAATTTTCATTTTAATTAAAAACCATATAAAGAATAAACTTAAATAACTTATAAAAGAAAGGCGCCTGCTTAAACTATAGATAAAGCCACTATTTTGAGTAAGCAGAGTGGTTTTTATCAGCAGGCAAAACTGGTTTATTTAACGGGGAGGGTTTTTCTGCCCTGCCGGCCATGGATTGCTCCTTTAATATACGGCAGTTTTTTATTTCCTTTTATTGCCAGCAATATCATCACAACAGATAGTCTGCTGACGCTGTGGGAGACGGCGGTAGTTTTCGCATTCAGCGAGGCGATGTGGGGTAGGAATAAATAGATGCGTACAGTCTGGATTCTTGTTATGGGGGCTTTTTGGGTTGATAGTTACGATGAGATAACTTTTCATGAAACGAATCCTGTGAACGGGTTAAATTTTTATCTCGGCAAGCAGCTAGAGGAAGTTAATAAAAATACCGAAAAATAATTATAGGTCTTTGGTCAATGTGTTCTGCTTGTTTAGAGGTTAAAAGAAGGGATGTGTTTAACACGGAAGGATTGCAGCAGCATAGGTTTTAAAAAGAGTTTTCAACACTAGGATAAGTATAATAGTAAATAAGAAAATGAGTTCAGGATCCTGTGTTCCGGTAATTACGACGATGCGGACTTCAGCTTTGACTGTTTAAAAAAAGGGGATAAAAGCCCTTCATCGCATTAAATGTGTAATCTCAGTATAACAGGTTTTATCAGTACTATCATTTCACATCTTTTCTTCATTAAGTAATTTCAGGTTTTTTGACCAGATTTTGTCTCTGGTGTCGTGGTTAATATTGGCACATATTTCCCTGATTTCCTAAACTTTCCTACCTAAATACAATTCACACAAATAGCAGTCAGGGTAATGAATAGAGAATAATGTCTAATCAGTAGCCTGTTTTACAGGACAGGTCTTCGTGTTCGGCACAAGGAGTTGCTTTCAGCGGTTTCAGGAGTCTTCCGGTGACGATACTATTTTGGTTTGAATATTAATATTAAAATAATTTAATTCTCAATTAACTCAAACTTCATGCATTGTTGATATAATTTTAAAATAATAAAGTGGTTACAAGCGAATGAAGAAAAAAGTTGTCTAAAATCATTTGAAGCCTTAAACACGGGTTTTTCTAATTGATGGTTTATTTTAGGAATAATTGTTCTTGCGAAATTTTTTACAAATATATCAAAAGTCCTATTATTCTGGGCAGCGTTTGTTTTAATGCGGCCCTTTGGCGCCACACTAGATGATTTGCTTACACAGACACATGAAACCGGCGGTTTAAATTTTGGGACGATTGGATTGTCTTTTATTCTTGCTTCGATCCCTGGCCTGTTAATTATATTTGCGACTTTGTCTAAGGATCAGAATGAGGCTAAAGCGCAGGATTCAAATGTTGACAATTGACATGCTGTTCATCCCGCCGTGTTTAAAAAGAGAATTCAAAAGTCTTATCGACGAAGCGTTAATTGATATGATTTTATCTTTACAAACAGATTCTCTTGTTTATAAAACCCTTATTTTAAAATGACGGAATGTTCATGGTTAAATAAAACATTAGGAGATTATAATATGTATTTTTTGAAAGCCGTGATGAAAAACCGTTTTTTTAAATGGTCGGGTCTTATCCTTTTGGGGCTATGCTCAATGTATTCAGTCTGGTTCTTGTTGACGAGCGTACCTCTGCGAACGGTTCGTCTTTTATTTAACGTTGACGCTCCCTCACGTTTTGCAGCGATTGAGCTGATTTCTCCTTTGGAATTGAACGATTGGAATTTAAATGGGAAATCAGTACCGGTCTCTTTTAGGGGAATGCTGTATTCTAAAATTCCCGCAATCCCATCTTCTCTTCTCGTAAGAGGTGAAAATGTTCTGCAGACGGTCGTGCCGCTGCTCCCGCAATTTAGTCCGCTGGAGGACATGGAGACTGTTGGAGAATCGTTTGATCTTACAACTCATGATTTATTTGTAAAAGTGCGCGTTTTTGGTCTGACAAACAGCAGTCCATGTCTGTTTACCATTGGTCCGGTGCTCGGATGTGCCGGGACGGATTTTTTTACAATCGCCTGTCAAACCAACATGCCTGTATCTGTACGTCTGGAAGTAGCCGGCCGCGTGCTGGATTCGCCAGAAGGTGCTGTGCATTCCTGGCGGGTGGATGGTCTGCAGCCGGGGCACGAATACGATTACCGGCTGAGTGCTGCACATCCGCTGACGGGAAAGACCATGGCATCGGATCTGTACCATTTCAAAACATTCACGACAGCTGATGAATTTACATTTGTTGCCTGTGGTGACAACCGCAGCAATACGGAAATCTGGAACAAAGTGTCAACGCTTATAAATAAGCAGAAGACCGCCTTTTTGATTCACACCGGTGATATGGTTAAAAAAGGCCGGATCTACGAATACTGGCTGAGAGAGATGTTTGAACCTTCAGCAGCGCTGTTAGCAAGGGTGCCTGTCTATCCTGTCATCGGAAACCACGATGACAATGCCGATATTTTTCAAAGGATGTTCTCAACTCCCAGCGGCAGAACCAATTGGGAGCAGCAGATAGGCGCTGTTCACATAATCGGTATTGACGGTCAACTGGATTGGCAAAGCAGAGGAAAACCGTATGCATGGCTTAAGGGTGTTTTGAGCAGATCAAGAGCGCCTTTCATCTTCCTGGTAACCCACTATCCTCCGTTTAGTTCTTCAAGTCATGGCACATTAAAAGGGGGTGTGCTCACCGATCCAGCAGGGCGTCAGTGTAGGGACTTTGTTCTACCGCTTCTTGAGCGTTATCATGCTACGGCCATAATCACAGGCCACTCGCATGGCTATGAAAGATCAGAACTCGACGGTGACATAACTCTTCTCACTTCTGCAGGTGCCGGTGCCGGACTTACAGATAAGCGTAAGGATGCAGAAAGGCAGAACCCTTATTCCCGCGTTTTCACCAAGTCTTTCAATATTATCGTTTTTCAAGTTAAGGGATCAATATGCGAGATGAAGGCGTTTGATCTGGGAGGCAAGGTTCTTGATATGCGCAGCTGGCAGGCGCGTTCAGGAGTTTAGTTCTCCGGAGGTTATTTTATTTTGGACAGCATATAAAACATGTCGACAACCCGGCTTTATATAATAATGCTTGACTACTGAAGGAGAATAACTCGTATGGTTTTTTTGAACCAAAAGAAATTACTTAATCACTATTTTTTTCTCTCTTATCTAATTATCCTGGCTATCTGTTCCGGGTATCTGAAAAATATTTCTATTTCCGATACCCGGACGATGCTATATGCTACGGCTGTTTACCTGAGTTATGGTTTTGTTTACCTGATGCCGGCATTTTTACTCACTAAAAGTGTTCATTGGTTTCAGTATTGGTTAGAAAAAGACGTTTCCACCCGTATGAAATGGCTGGTATATGCAGTGGCCATCATAGGCACCGGAATAACCGAATTTCTACTCCTGGGTGACTGCACTGTTTACAGGATTTATAATTTTCATCTAAATGGTTTTGTCTGGAATCTGATTACAACGCCCGGAGGTCTGGAGTCTCTGGGCGGCAGCAGTTTTTCCAATATGGTTATGGCCGGAATTTTTATTGGTCTTCTGTTATTACAGATTGTTTTGTTATGGGTCGTTGTCCTATTTCTCCGCTGGCGTTTGCCTAAGCAATCCCTAAAAACACGCAAAACTTATCTCTACCTTTTAATAGTCTTTTTTGCTATTTCTATCGGGGAGCGAATTACCTTTGGGGTCAGCCAGTTGCAGTCATACGAACCCGTATTGATTGTCAGCGATGCCTTTCCTTTTTACATGCCCATGACCTTTTATCATCTGGCAAAGAAACTTGGCTATAATGTGTACCGTCAGAAGAATCTTCATGTGCATGAAGGCCGTAAGCTTCTTTATCCGTTGAAACCCCTGATTTTAAAAAAACAGGAAAAGCTGCCAAACATTGTTCTGCTGGTTGCTGAATCCTGGCGCTGGGATATGCTTGATCCGGAAATTACTCCGGCGGCCTGGAAATTTGCCCGGAAATCCCACCAGTTTAAATCTAACTACAGCACCGGTAACGGCACCCGGATGGGAATATTCGGTTTGTTCTACGGACTCTATGGTCCTTACTGGTGGCCTTTTCTGTATTCCAGACAAAGTCCGGTATTGATGGATACTGTACAAAAACTTGGTTATCAGATAGGGATGTACACCAGTGCAAGCTTTTCCTATCCGGAGTTTGATAAGACATTATTGATTAATTTGCCCGATTCAGAAATCCATGAGTACGGAAGTAAAGGCACAGGATGGGAGCGGGACCGAAAAAATGTGAGTGACCTGCTTGATTTTATCCGAAATCGCGACACGCAGAGTCCATTTTTCACATTCATGTTTTTTGAATCTCCCCATGCCCGTTATTATTTTCCACAGGAAAGCGTTATCAGAGAAAATTATTTGATAGATTTTAACTATGCCACCATGTCGCTGGATAAAGATATTGGTTTGATTAAAAATCGCTATATCAATTCGTGCCGACACCTGGATAGTCAGCTGCAACGAATCTTTGACTATATGGATGAAGAGAAGCTTCTCGAAAATACCATTGTTATTGTTGCCGGAGACCACGGAGAGGAATTTATGGAAAAAGGTCGCTGGGGGCATAATTCAGAGTTTCACGAAGAGCAGACTCGTACACCATTGATCGTATGGGTTCCGGGAACTGGCAGCAGTAGCAGCGAGCAGTTAACCAGCCATTTGGATATCGTCCCGACTTTGTTGCCTCTGTTGGGTGTGACCAACTCTGCTGCCGACTATTCACTGGGGCACGATTTATTAAAGGGGCCTCATCGTCACTACACAGTTATTTCAGACTGGTCACGTGTGGCTTATGTGGGACAGGATTGCAAGATCATCTTGCCCTTTAAAAGGACGGGGTTTATCCAAACAAAGATAACAAATAGGGACGATCAGGAGGTTAAAGTCACCGGAACTTTGCCGGAGCAAAAAGATATAATTCTTCGTTTGCTGAGGGAGTTAAATTTATTTAAACAAAAAAAGAAATAAGCGCGATGTGCTTTTTTGTTTTTTTAGCCGTTGTTATTAAATATGGTCCCCCTATAATAGGGTACCAGACCCTGTTTTTTAAAAACACCTCTTCAATTCTAAAATCAAGACCTTTTCCCTCAAACTCTCTTATAGCTTTAAATGCACGTTCTTTCTCTGAAAAAGAGGCTACCTGGATATTAAATCTCAAAAACTTTTCTGTAGATGAAGACGGCTCAGACCATGGTTTAGCGTAAAGATTTTCCAGAGATTTAATAAAATGATCTACTTCATACAGTTCAATATCATAATAATTTTTTGAGCTGAAATGATTTTAAAGCTTTTTCTCACCTTGAGTTCAAGTCACGCTTTTTGTGTCCGGTTATAAAAAGGCATCACCACAACACGCTTTGGAGTCTGTCGTCTGACTTAAAAAAAACGGTTTTTCTTTTATTGTTTACGGTACAAGGCAGGTACAGAATGACAGAAGCAAAAGAACAGCTGTGAATAAAAAAAACGTTTACGTTTCATTACCGCTAAAACAATTTTTTTATATTTTTTATGATCCTTTTAATCTTTTTCATTTTTTTAATCTTTTTCAGGGTAACACAGAAAGTATAACAAACACCGAACACCCCATTTGGAACAGGAACCTCTAGACAAAGATACTTGGCTTTTATCCGCTCAAAAGCAAACCGGTCCAGGTTTCTGATCCCCCTGAACAAAAACCCCGGCTTATCCGGTTTAGCTGTAAAAAAAGAACTGGCATAATCAACGAGATAAACATCCCAGTCTGAAGTCACTAGTACATTAGAACGGTGCAGATCCCCATTTGCAACGCCCCTTGAATGCATGGAAGATAATGTTTTTTCAAGCTGGGCAAAAACAGACTCCGGAACCCCGCCCTTCTTAAAACTGCTTAACGGCTGTCCCTTGACATACTCCAGCAACAGGACTTCCCTGCCTTCCAGACCAAAACACCGGGGCACACCGGGCACACCTTCAAGCTGTGCATAAGCTTTGGCTTCACGGTAAAGCGAATATCGTCCGTAAGATAACCGGATAAGGGCAAAAATATTTCGAAAATCCTTGAAAACTATTTTCGAGCCATTACGATCTGCGATATAGACTTCCGCTTTAGTTCTATTCCGGGCTTTATGCAGTTTTGTGATACAGGACGCTTCCTCATTAAAAAGGTCTGTATTTCTTTTTGCTGTATTCAATATTATAATTTTCTATAGTATAACCATTATCAATTTTCCCGTAACAATCCTGAAATAAGTTACCTTAACCTAAATATGATTGCAACAAATATTGATACAACCATTAAGATGAAGTATTGTTCGCGATTTTCATACCAGAAAAGAGATGCGCTCCATTTTCTATTGTCAGACTTGGCATAGGGATTCAGCCGGGGTATCAAACTTCTGCAGTAAGCAGCATACGCCACATATTCTTCACCAAAATATTTCTCGAGTCTGGCCATCTCCTTTTTGTATTTACGCGGCATATAACTGTAAGCAAACACACAAAGACCCGCAGGTAAAAACAGAAAAAGCCCATACCCCCAGGCCATCACACAAAACCCTATTAATAGAAACAGACGGCCCAGGTACAGGGGATCCCGGAGATACGCGTACGGCCCGGAAGTGGTTACTTCCGGGTTCCTCTTTAAGTGGCCGGTCGCCCAAA
>CAYLYF010000157.1:0-7051 GCA_964387595.1 uncultured Thermodesulfobacteriota bacterium
CCCGGAAAGGATACACCACCTTTTCTCTCAAACACAACTTTCAGTTATAACTCCCGGATCATGCAGCAATGGCACCGGCTACTACAGTACCGATAATACAGTTGTGGGGTGATCTGGATAATCGTTATGCCACATGGCCTGAGCAGGTCGAAGCCTATAATTTTTTGACTAACGTAGAGTCAAAGGCCCTGTATTCTGCACAGTCAGATACACACGGTTCGCCGTCGTTATCTGCGGGTCATATCGCACCGGTCTCTTTCTGGGAAGATACTGCTTCGAACGATTCACTGGATTACAGATACTATTTCGCTGCGATTGATGCGGCCCTTGATTCCCGGGTAAACATTGAATTTGATATGGGTCGTTGGTCTGATGGCGATTTATTAAACCCAATTCTTGACTGTACGCCTCCTGAGAATTGTTCACAGTTTTATTAAATGCCTGAGAAGGATTAGATTGATCGGTAGCTTTACATGCTTCCCGTACGCGTCTCAGCTTCTTTATTTGATATGAAAAAATCTAATCAATGAAATTATTATTTTGTAAACTGCCAGCTTGTTCAGCTTTCGCCCTGCTCTTGATATCTATGATAACATTTAACGCAGGTGCTTCTGATAACACAGTACAAATCCCGGAATCCATACCGGGATTTGTACTGATCGATTCCCCCTATGCTTTCATTTACGCCCGTATGAAACCGGATCCTGCCGTTATAAAGAGCCTTTTTAATGATGTTTCTGACGATTTTAAAACGATGACCGGTGCGGAACCCGAAAAAGGCACGATTATTGTCATTGGAACTTCAGGTACGCATCCTTTTATAACGATGACTGATAATAGGAACGGCGCGCAGCCTGAGATCCATGATGAGATGGATGCGCTCATGGAAAAATTATCGGGCAAGGGCATTAAGCTTGAAGATGCACTGAGATTAGCGCCGATCTCTTTACCCTATGATTCGCTTGCATTGCTTAACCCGGAGGGCAGGAAGGACATTAGGTCAGAGAAAGATAATTCTCCCATCCTGACCGATGCGGCCGGTGATGATATTCTCCAAAAATAACCGTGGGTTCTGTGCGTTCCCACACGGAAGTGCAATGAGAATGTTTTTAAATCGGTTATACAGCAAAGCATGAGGGCTGAACTTGGATGGGGAAAGTATCTGTTTCTAAGGCCTCTCATGTGCAAAATGAGAAAGAACTTTGTTCTGGAGCTTCGTGTACAGGCAAAGATTATGTTTTAAGGGATATGGATTTACAGAGCCGAAAGTCTAACGGATAAAAAACGGAAGATGTTTAAGAAGGCTTATGGGCCCCGGTTTAATAGCGATATTGATGGTAATGACACAGATCCTCAAAATGGAAAACAATGGGAAAAACAAAAATAATTGGATATGTGGCAGCAATCATTTCCGTTATGCTTACGGGTGCGATAGGGATTTTTGTAAGAAATATTTCTTTAAACGGGAGCATTATCACATTTGCAAGACTCGGTTTTGGCCTGGTTTTTTTAATCTTTTTTTTAATTCTTAAAAAAGATATCAGCAGTATCAAAATAAAAAAAATTTCATATTCCCTTTTGTTAACAGGTTTTTTGATGGCAATGGTCAGTTTATCTTATATAAACGCCATAAACAGTACGACTTTAGCAAATGCAGCCTTCCTTTTATACCTTGCGCCTCTTCTTGCGGTTGGTCTCGCCGCTGTTTTATTAAAGGAAAAATTTACGCTTATAAACGGGGGCCTGATTTGCCTGGCATTTTTCGGGCTTTTGTTCTTTCTGGAATTTAAGATCTCTCTTAAGATGTCTGAATCAAAAGGTTATCTATGGGGAATCGGATCTGCAATATTTTATGCGCTGTACATTGTCTTTAATCGGAAAATACCCCACGAGATACCTGCTTTAACCCGTACTTTTTATCAGCTTTTATTTGGTGCGATCACCATGCTGTTATTTCTTGATGACTCTATTCAAAGTGTAACCTTAAAAGATATCAACTGGCTGGTTGCCATTGGATTTTTTCAGGGATTTCTTGCCATTTTACTTTTAACTGTGGCAGTAAAATACCTTAAAACTGTTGAATACGGTACAGTTTCATACATTGAGCCATTGGTGGCAGCTTTGATCGGAGTCGTTCTTTATTCTGAAAGTTTGACCTTACTCCAGTTTGCCGGATGTGCAATTATCTTTTCAGGCGGGATGATCCAGGTGATTGTAACAAAGATCTATCCCTGTGCACATTATTAACCCTTAGAGAATCGCTTTGCTATTCTGTAAGGATTCAAGGGGGCGGGGATTCAAGTGTTCTGAGTGAAAAGAAGATTGAGCTGAAAAGGGACCGCACTGCTTTCTGATCCTATAAAGTAAATAATATAAAATCACTAAATGTCGGCTTCATAACGAAATTTAATATTAAGTTATAATAAATAGTATTGTGGATATCCTGTGTACGGATCTTCCTCGGATACTATATCTAGTGCCTAAATCCCTCTAAAGCAGATGTTAAGTTCTTGTTGATACAGTCTGCATTTACACATCCCGGATGAAATTAACCGTTTAGCGGACAAAATCGGGCAATCCGGATTTATTAAAATTATTAGTTAAACTCAATCTTACAGATAAAATTAAAATGATTGTTTTTAATGCATTTTTAGTTTATATGAGTATATTGTTTTAATTAATATAAAGGAGCCTGATATGAGACTTAAGAATAAAATTGCACTGGTAACCGGTGCTGCCGGTGATATCGGCAGGGCCACTATTGTTCGTTTTGCTGAGGAAGGCGCACAGATTATATTGAGTGATATTAATGAAAAGGGCTGTGAATCCGTTTTAAAAGAAGTCGAGGCACTCGGGTCTAAAGGAAGTATTGTTTTGACTGATGTGACCAAAGAGGAACAGATCGTATCTATGTTTGAAAGGATTAAAACAGACCATGGCCGTCTGGATATCCTGGTGAACATTGCCGGCGGTGACTATGAAAATCAGGCTTCAATCGATGATATAAATTATGAAAAGATGAGTTTTAATATTGATGTGAATTTAAAGTCCTGTATGCTTTGTACCCGGGAGGCGTCTAAACTAATGATGGATCAGATGTATGGAAAAATCGTTAACATGAGCTCACTGACATGGCGCGGCAGTCCCATGCAGTTTTCATATTCTGCTTCAAAGGGAGGGGTGTATGCCTTCACCCGCAGTTCCGCTCTGGCGCTGGGCATGTTTAACATTACGGTTAATGCTCTTGCGCCTGCTCTTATTGAGGTGGCCGTCATTAAAAACGGGATGGATGCGGAAACCTGGGCTGCATTGAAGGAAGACTGCGCTTCCCGTTATCCCATGGGCAGAGTCGGACAGCCTTTAGATGTTGCTAATTGTGCTCTTTTTCTGGCTTCGGATGAATCATCCTTTATTTCCGGTCAGATCATTGAAGTGTCCGGAGGTGCGCGGCTTTAGAATTCTTTGAGTATGGTTAATATTAAATTTTTTGTTGTGTGAAATTATAAATAATTTATAATAGTAGATTACTAAAATTATGAATTATTAATTAAATATAAGGAATTGAAAATGTCTTTTAATCCCCAGTGTATGGCTACTGCGATCGGTAGCTTTCCCCATCAAAATCCGGAAGAAGCCTGTGACCTCATATTAAAAACTACTCCTGAAATTCCATATTGGCCTCAGCTTCCCAATATGGATTATCGTGAGCTTATGGATTCTCAGTATAGTGAGGGACAGCCGCGTGTGGTTCGAAACGATTCTGAAAAATCGATGTATATTGATACCAGCGGCGATTTTTCTGATGAATTTGCAGAATTTTATGAAAACTTCCTGGCTGAAAATTTGGATTATTTTAAAATTACACCCGAATTCAGCCGCGGACTGTACCTGATGGAGGAAAAGCTTTTAAAGGCAGACTTAAGCGGGGTGAAATATATCAAAACCCAGATCACCGGGCCGGTGACTTTTGGTCTAAGTGTTAAGGATGAGAATAATAAGGATATTTATTATAACGAGGTTTTTCGAGACGTGGTGGTGAAAGGCATTACCATGAAGGCCCGCTGGATGCTGGAACGATTTAAACCTTTTGGATATGATCAGATCTGTTTCGTGGATGAACCTGTTTTATCAGCCATCGGTTCATCTACTTATATCGGTGTTCAGCGAAACGATTTAATCGCCTGTATGAACGAGGTGATTGAGACGCTTCATGGTGACGGCGCGCTTGTGGGTACTCACTGCTGCGGTAATACGGACTGGACCATTCTGATCGATGCAGGAGTGGATATCATTAATTTTGATGCTTATGAATACGGCGAGACTATTGCTCTTTATCCTGAGCAGGTGAAGGGTTTTCTGGAAAAGGGCGGGGTGCTTTCCTTCGGGATCGTTCCGACTTCTAATAAAATAATGTCGGAAACGCCTGAGTCTCTGGTGAAGAAACTGAATGATTGCATGGCTAATCTGGCATCAAAAGGTATTTCAGAGTCACTGATCTATGACCGCTGTCTTTTAACGCCAAGCTGCGGAACCGGATCTCTTGCGGTTAACGTTGCGGAAAAAGTGATGAATGACCTTTCTGAAGTCAGTAGAATTATGAGGGGATAAAATAGCCATTAATGGCTATTTTATCCTGTCAGTTGCTGGTTGTTAGTTGTCCGTAGTAAAAAATTAAGATATGAGCTAAGAACCTTAGCTTTCTCTGCCTGTCTTGCCATAGCTTTAGTGAAGGCAGGTGTACTCAGTGGCTTGTGGTAAGCACCATTAATACTATAAAAGGAGGTTATATGAAAGATCTTAGTAAAGATGAAATGATCAGTTTGCTTAAAAAAGAAGAGGACGGTGTCATTGCTTTTACGGATGGTACGACTCCGTACTGTATTCCTTTCGGACATGTTTTAGTAAATGAGACTGTTTATCTTTCGCTTTTTCCAAAAGGGCGTAAGTGGGATCTAATTCAAAATAATCCAAATGTATGTTTTAATGTTTACAGTTGGAATGACGACCATACGGAGTGGTATTCAGTTGTTGTTGATGGTGTGATTGAACCGGTAAATGAAATACCGGAAATTGAATCTGTTGTGAGTGCGCTTATTGTAAAAATGGGTCTTGAGCCGGAATCTTATCTTGAAAAGCGGATGAAATATTATACTGATAATCTGGACAATCCCAAAGGGCTGAAAGTTTTTAAAATTAATGTCAGTAGTATGGGCGGAAAAACAATGCCGACGATGATGGGGAAATAAATTTAACTATATTAATACCGGCATTGAGTTTTAGTTATGATCCGTAAAAGCACCAAAATTACACCAGTTTGTTTTAAATTAAACAGTTTTGAGTTTTTCCAGCTCAGGGATTATCTTCTCAAGTTTTGATTCCGGGGTTGAGGTTTTTAAAGCATCCATAAAAACAGCTTCTGTGATCTCCATGGAAACGCCGGATTTCCCCTTGAGCCCCTTTAAGAGCTTGCTTTTAATAATCGGCCGGACAAAGGCCGGAACAGCCTTTACCACGGTATCATACATTGCCTTGCTGTTTTCCTGCCAGGTAAATTCTTCGGGTTTCATGCTGCGGGTTCTCCTTTAACCTAAGCGTGTTTATGTATTTAAATAGAACTATTCTCTCAGCCTACTATAGAGGACAAACATAATAAAAATCGAATTAAATGTCAAATTTAACCTTTACTTCAGCCTTAGCATTTTAGTGACCGACAAAAGTGAAGCTGTTTATAGAGCGGTAGATTGGCACTCACCTTTCCGACCGGATTTGATCTCCAATGAAGTTCCATTTTTAAGCTGATAAATGCCAGAAGTTTATAGCACGCATTTTCACCAGCAACTGTTTCCATTGGTTTTGTTCTACGTTTAAACTCCTTGTTGAGTCGTTCAATAATATTGGTTGTTCTTAATGAAATTCATTCATCTCCTGGAAAATCAAAAAATATCAAGCAGGATTTTATTGATCTACCAAGACATTTTACTGCTGAAGGTACTGTCTTGTCCCACCTCCCTTTAAAACTTGAGTTATAACTGACTATTAATTATTGAATTATTTGTAACTGTAAATATTACTTTTAGAATAATAAAAAGAGATATCTTTGGTTGGAAACATGCCGTGCAAACGTTTAGCTCTATGCGTTATGTATAATCAGCTTAATATCATTATTCTGAAACCCCTACTTTTTCAAGTACATCCTTATACAGCGTGATATGCTGATCAATTTCATTTTTTGATGAATGATCTTTTTCTATCATCATTCTGCCGTTATCACCCATTTTTTTCCTTAGATCGGTGTCTGAGATAAGGCGAGCTATTTTATCGATCATCTTATCCCTATCTTCAGGATCAACCAGAAAACCGCTTTTGTTGTTATTAATAAGTGATGCATTTCCATGATTGTTTGTTGCAACAACCGGAAGTGATTCAGCCATTGCTTCCATTATTGAACCGGACATGCCTTCATGGATGGATGTGTTTAAGAATATGTCTGAACCGTGCATAAGGTCTCTGATCTCATGGTGATGAAGTTCGCCCAAATATGAAAAACACTTTAGTCTGGATCCTTTTTCTATAATGTAATCCGCAGTATCCTGTTCAATTATCGGGCCGGCCAGTACGAGTTTTGTATTCGGATATATTTTTTCTATGCTGCTGCCCGCGTCAATGGCCAGGTCAAGGTTCTTTATCGATCGAATACCGCCCGCCATGAGTATGATGATATCATCTTCACTAAAACCGTATTTGTTCCTGACTTCAAGTTTGTTTTCAGATTTAATCCTTAATTCAACTGATTGCGGTATGACATATAATCTGTTTGCGAGGCTTGAAAATGCTTGCAGAAGGATATCCTGCGCGAAACTGTGAAAAGTTATTATTGCGGAAGACTTTTCAAGTGTATTCGGCAGCAATGATGATAAAGTAACGGAGGTATCAGCGGCATTATAATCTGTTCCTGTGAGTGTCGTCACAAGAGGTGCTGAAGTATGCTGAAATAGATCAGCCCCGATGGCCACCCAAAATCCCCCACCTGTGGCCACTTGAAAATCCCCCA
>CAYLYF010000158.1:0-7006 GCA_964387595.1 uncultured Thermodesulfobacteriota bacterium
CACATTATATCTCCCCTGTTTACAGGGACCAACGTGTTTTTCTTTTTTTTAGATGGTGAATCAGGGTTTAAGGGTTTTTAAACACGAACTGTTCCCTGCTTTTAATTAAACATTTGCGCACATCTTTTTTTCTTTAATCTTCATTCTGACCTTCCTCTGTCTGGAAAACGCACTTAAAAACATGGTTTTTTATTGTTTTTCCTTTATTTTCATTTTGTGATATAATCATTTTCTAAAAATCAAACAACAATTAATGTTTTGCTTAAAATGATTTCCTTAATAAAAATTAACACTTCAACAAATACCAAAAAGGGCCTTTTCCCTGTGCTCTTTTTTTCAATCGCTGTGTTTATCTGCTGTTCTGTTTTTCACAACGATGATGTTAAACACGAAATCCATCCCATTAATCACAGTCCGGTCTGTCAATGGCTACATGAAGGAAAATTGTGCAACAGCTCCGCAACAGATCTCTCCTTAAACTTGTTTCCTTTCATATCTGTAATTGCAACACTTTTACTGTTAACGCCCTGCTTTTTGTTGCTCGGAAAATATAAGGAGAAAAAAGATCCGGTAAACTTTCTTTTTCTTTCGTCAACCCACCCATCCCGCGCACCGCCCGCAATATAATTTTTCAAGTTTACATACTTATTATCAAACCATAAAAACTGAATACGTTTTAACCTAATAATTTTAAGGAGAAAAAATGTGTCTTAAAAAACTGCTTCTGACCGCTCTGTTCATCCTGCTCTTCTCAGCTTTTGCTTCCGCAGCAGATTACGCAAGTAAAGCGGAGATGGAAATGATGAAAAAAGAGATGGCTGAACTGAAAGCCCTTGTGGGTGAACTAAAAGTTGTTATCACCACACAAAATGAAACCATAAATGAACTCAAAGAACATGGGGTCGAAGATGAGCATGTCGGTCAAACCGCCGCTAAAGATCATGATGATGACGGTGATGATCACGGCCTTGAAAGTCTTTTTTCTGCGTTTAAGCCCCAGATAGAGATCGCCGGTGATTTTGTGGCAAATCTTTCTGATGACCATCATTTAAGTTCCGAAGAAGACCGCTTCAGCCTTAGGGGTGTTGATATTGTCTTTTCCGGTGAGATCGACGGTGTTGGAAAAGCACATATAAACCTTGCTTATCATGACGATGATGTCAGTCTTGAAGAAGGCTATCTCGATATGTATGACCTGCTTCCATTTGGAACCGATGTTCGCTTGGGTAAATTCAGAGCAAATTTTGGTCTGTTAAACAAGGTTCATCCCCATGCGCTTCCCCAGGTAGACTATCCTGCGATCTACCGTGAATACCTGGGCCATGAAGGCTACATTGACGAAGGTGTGGGCATTGCCGGAACTTTCCCGTCTCTTTGGAACTCTGATTTTGATTACACTCTTCAGGTAATGAACGGCAACCGCCATAGCCACGGTGATGAAGGACACGAAGAAGAAGATGATCACGATGAAGACGGGAACAGAAGATTAAAAGATTACAATGATCTTGTATATGTGGCAAAATTAAACAACATGATCAAACCTTCTGACAGCATGAACATCCACTGGGGGCTTTCAGCACTTACCGGAAGATTTGAAGATGATCATAATTCTCCCCGTTTTTACTATCAGGGCGCTGACCTGACTCTTAAGTTCAACCCCTTTGAAGAAAAATATAAAGAAATCCGCTGGCAGACAGAAGTCATTACCGGACAGATCGAAGAAGGCTCAGGCTGGGAAAGGACATATGGCCTTTACAGTTTTATCGATTACAGGTTCGCACCCAAATGGCTGGTGGGCGGAAGATATGATTATGTTGAGCTTCCCATGCGTTCCAGTGACCATATGAGAGAATATTCCGCGTACCTGACGCACAAGTATACCGAAAGCAACCAGATCCGTCTTCAGGTCAAGAACACGGAGAGAAACTATGACAAAGACTCAAATGAAATTCTGCTGCAGTGGATCTTCCTGCTGGGCAATAAAGGTCACGACCATTAGAATAAAAGATCATTAAAAAGAAGGGCGGGAAGAACATCCCGCCCTTTTTATTTTAGAATTTGAGCTTATTTCAAATAGTTAGATCAATTTTGCCTGAGCTGACCCCGATCGTTCTTTTTGAATGGGTACACAAATCTAATGATTCCTAAAGAAACAAGAGGGGTTTGACCTTGCAATACCTTTCATGGTTTTTATAATCTCTCATTTCTTTTCTTACACTCCTCAACGGACTCATCGTCCCAAACAACTGTAATTCCATCTTCCCAAAATAGATTCTCAATAAACTTCATGCGATTGTTGTTTTCGGGTCTCTTTGAAAAAATAATACCTAAAGAAACACTTTTCTTTTCACCCGTTAGAACATATTTGTCTTTAATAATTTGGGACTCTAGTACATAGTATATTTTAAAGTTTCGGATAAAGTCGCTTCAGCTTCGTTCGAGCATTATCTGTTTTAAATTGCCAGTCAACCTTGGTCTGGCGATTGTTTCGGTCTGTATTCCATGCCGCCACTTTAGCTCGCATCTTCTCTATGCAATCAATTCGACCAGCCAGACATAAAGCAGTGGAGTCGGGCCAAGATAACTAGTTGGAATTATTTATGAAACAGTTAAAAAAAAGGCCAAAAAGGATCCTATATCCACATTTTTGGTATTAAAAAGGCCATAGAAAAAGAAATAAATGTCCGGCACAAAACGGAGAAAAGTAGTTAGGTGTGAAGATATCTTTCAACTTCAGGAAACGAGGTTCCTTATAACATTGATTTTGGCACTAAAAAAAGCGATATAGTGCTGGAAAATGGCTATTTATTGGATGAATCTGAAGTTTTTCAGGTGAGTTAGCGTGGCCCGACCCCAGCATTCCAGCCTCATATATGATTAATTAAACTGTTGTTTAAAATGTGCGTCAGGGGGTATGGGGGATTATGTTTTATTGACTATTTTCAAAAAGCTCAATGATATTGAGGCCTACCCAGGGATCACCCATATAGCCGAAAAGCGCGCGCATTTCCCCGGTTGAGTTATTAAAGACGATATGATGTCCCCCGACTTCTTTTTTAAAGAGCTCTTCTTCAGTTGCATTATCCCTGCCGTAGAACCATATGTTTGCCTGCTCATCGTTTTTATTTTTCCAGAAAGGGTTCAGGAAGTTTATTAACCATCCTGCAGAACCATAGGTGGGATGATCCGCATAGCTTCCATCAATGTTTTTATCGAAGAAAAACATCTCATCCTGTGATGCGCTGATCTCCTCAATTAAATTGAGTAGAAAATCATATCTCCACATGGATTCGAGCATTGGACCCGCTCCATAGATCAGCTGAATTGGCAGATAAAACTGGGAGAACCTCATTTCAGGTACGATAAAGTGATTGGTGGCGATAACCACATCATCCCACTCTTCAGTCTGTCTGTGAAAGTAAGGTGTATTGTCCCGGCCAAAAGAGGGATGGGTGTCCCAGGAATCCGGATCAATAGCCGGCAAGTATTTAAGTGCTTTTGGGAACCCCCATTTTGCGTTTCTTTCGCAAATACCGTCAACAGGAATATCATTCTCGGGTAATTGCATTATTGGATACAAAAACCATAACTGACGGAGCCAGTGCAGGTTCATAAAACCTCTCCAATCATAACCTTTTTCAATATCCATGCTGTCGCTTCTTCCGCATTCCAAAATGACGCTGTTGCCATAAGCCGGGGAGTTATCGTCTGCAATAATATAAATCCAGGGTACGCCGCGTTTTAAAGATCGAACATGTGCTATCGCCTGATCAATATCAGTTGCGTACTGAACCGTATCACGAAGGATAAGCAGGCAGCCCACTCCGGGATGATGACCATAGGCCGCGGCCTGTGAAATATCAACCCCCATAGAGATTCCTTCTGAATTCATTGCTGATGCATGGCCGACAAAACCGGCCGGATCGACCCCGATAAAAGGGTTGCCGTCATCAGGGAGATAGACCTTAACACAGGCGGCATCCTGATATATTCCTTTTGTTGAAAACATGAAATCACGGCCATGAAAAGTTTCACTGTTTTCGGTCTTGTCACCGGTTACCGCCCATTCATTACAGCCGGCTCTGAAAAAATTATTAATATCGGTTTCTTCAGGCAGCGTAAATATTTCAGATGCTCTTTTTTTTGATATTCCAGAATTTATGGCCAGAGCACGGATAAAGAGATCTAATGCCCGGATATGGGCTGTGTCTTCTGGGTCATACTCCAGGTCTTCTCCTGTGGGAATTGTCCAGCCTTCGGGTACTTTATTGAGAAGAGCTGCCAGAAGAAAATAGAAATTGTCCACCCCTTGGTTAAGAAGCAGAATGTCAAAATAACTTAGGGACATCGCTTTTTCATGTTTTTCTCTGTCGGTGTCATTGTTCCAGTTGTTTTCTGCATATGCCTGGAGACCGGTAATGACACCTTCCATCTCTGTTTTTAAATATTCGGGAATATATTCATCCGTTAATATAGCGTAAAGCTTCAATTCAGCAGTAAGAAGCTCCCAGAGTTTATCTCCTTCAGGGGTTCCCTGTTTTACCTTAATTCCTAATATCTGAAATTGTGAAAGCCCGATTTTTTGAATAAATTCAGTTAGGATCTTCAGTGTGTATACCGGTCGCAGGTAGCCTGCCTGATATCCAAGGCTTGAAGGTTCTCCGGTAAGGATAAGACATCTTTTAGTTTCATTATATTTGTCCGGATGCATGGCTGTTTTATTCTCAAATTCATAGAGATATCCTGTGTCGTTATCAACTGTTATTTTTTTTAAAAACTTTAATCCCCTGCTCTGAAGATAGATGTCCATCATATTCGGGTCAATGGATAATTGTTTGTTAATATTTTTAGGAAAATTTTCTGCGCCTTTTATCGCGTTGTTTGCAAACAGGTTTCCGGGATTGCTGAGAATAAACGGGACACAGAAAAAAGTGCTAAGTAAGGTTGAAAAAGGGAAGTTTTTTGAAAAGGATGATTTCATGACCATTACCCAATTAAGGTTAGAAGTAGTACGGATATTATATTTAAACAAAGTCCGTTAGATATTGTTATTTTGATTGTTCTTCTTCCAAATAATCATCAAAATCTTCAAAAACGGCTTCAATGGGTATTGCAAAACCAAGGCCCTCTGTGTCAAGAATGATCATGGTGTTCACGCCGATGACTTTTCCTTTATCACTGATCAGCGGACCGCCGCTGTTACCCGGGTTGATGGGGGCATCCACCTGAATGAACTTATTGTCTTTGATGATGCGTCTTCCGGAAATAATACCCGACGTAACCGTGTGTCTCAGGCCTGAAGGGCTGCCTATTGTATATACCTGTGCGCGCAGGGGAAAGACATTGCTGTCAGCCGCAGCTAGTCTTTCGCAGTCGGCGCAATCTGATTCCAGGATGGCCAGGTCATTGTCTTCGCCGAGTTTCACAACCCTGCCGGAATATTTTGTGCCGTCATACAGGGTTATTACAAGGTCAGTTTCTGAGTATGCATTCAGCCGGATATTATCCAGCTGTGTTTCCATCTCATCCTGTTTTATTTTCGTGTTTTCAAGCTGTTCTTCTCTGGACTTTAAAGATTTTTAACCCGGCTGCGCAGTTCTGTATCGGGTATTCTTTCAAGCTGTTCGGTCTGTCTTTCAATGTATTTCTCCGTATTATCGATCATGGTTGAGAAGCTGCTGATCTCATTTATGATTCTGGTTTCCAGGTTCTCGGGCAATTCCACCACATGATGGTTGGTAATAATACGGCAGTCATCATCAATAAAAAATCCCGAGCCGTATCCCCAGGGAGCTTTGATGAAGACAGTGGAGACTGCAGCTCTTTCAAAGTCAGACATGGATTCATATGGGCTGGGTTCGGCGTCCCAGGTGCTGTTGTCCCGGGCACTGTTGTCTGAGAGGCTGATAGCGTTTTGTTTTAAAAAGCCTTTTTTGGTGAGAATTTTTCTTGTCGAACATGCCAGAACGGCAGCGAGCACAATAACGACAATAGAAAATATCAATATTCGTGAATAGGACTTTGCTTCATAATCAGAATAAGAGGGCTGCCCTGCAGTGGTTTTGGCTTTTATTTCATGTTGACGTTTGATATGTTTTTCAAAAATAATCTCGCAGGACTCACATTCAAAGGTATTTTCCTGTTCATGACCGCATTTTGGACATCGCATGGTTTTTTTCCTGTCAGAACAATTAAGAAGTATACCCTTTTATTGCCAGTTTTTTCCCATATTGTCACGGAAAAAATTACAAAAAAACAAAGGAACTTCGGGTCTGGTACTATTTCCGGCCAACAGATAGGGGTTGCCCTCATCTGAGATCAGTCTGGTCGGGAGAAAACACAAAAGGGAGATAATGCCACTCTGAAAGAGCCGGCATATCTTGCAGGGGGCTTTGTTGCCGGATTCCTTGCCGCAGTAGATATTGAAAGAATACGCGCAGCTTTGAGAACAGCCGGTTAGGCAAAGGAACAAAATTCACTATTCTTTTGCCACAGGTTATAGCAGAACCCGACAACGAACTTGACTTATCATCCAAAGTTCCAACAGGCAATGAACATATACTTTTTGTTGATGACGAAAAAATTTTGATAGATTTGGCGAAAAGAATATTTGAATCACTTGGGTATACAGTTACTGCCAAAAGCAGCAGCCTTGAGGCTCTTGAAACATTTCAGAAGTCACCAGATACTTTTGACATGGTTATCACTTGACCAGACAATGCCGCACATGACAGGATACAATCTGGCAAAACGAATATTGGAAATAAAGCCCTCTGCAAATATTATTCTTTGCACAGGCTACAGTGATACTGTTTCGCCAGAAAAAGTGGAAGCTGCTGGCATTAAAGCATTAGTTTACAAGCCCATCAGTAAAAAAGAAATTGCTCAAAAAATTAGGGGAGTATTGGATAAACATAACCATTCGTATCTTTAACAAACCGCACAGTCAATAGTTCGTGCCACTACACGTAACAAAATGATAATTGACAAATAAATCGATGGTGTC
>CAYLYF010000159.1:0-6951 GCA_964387595.1 uncultured Thermodesulfobacteriota bacterium
TTTCATCTGACGGAAGTTTTGCTTCTTTTGTTTTCCATACTTCGTCTGCAAGGTTGCAGATAAAAGGGCACTGCAGCTTTTCATCATTTTGTGTTATTGCTGCCTGTCTGATACGTTCCATTACTGAGAAGGAATATTCAAGCCCGTAGCCAAGTCCGCCGGTTGTGGGATCAATTATAATTTTCTCGAGTGGAACACCAACATTATTCAAAAGGATATTCAGCTGTTTCGCAAGATTAATATCGATCGGTGAGTTGGCAATTATGGTTGCATTGTAGGCCAGAGCCTGTGCACCCAGCTGCTTATGATTGTCCTCAACGACCTGACCGATAATTATATCCTTTCCTGAACAGATCTCCATCACTTTTCTTAAGACCTCTGCATCCTTATCAGGATTATTAGATCCCCAAACAATAAGAGGAACTGAAATTGCATCAGCTACAGCTTTTGCTGTCTTGGCTGCCTCATCAGCGCTTCTGTCCATTCCATTCGGATCAGTGCTTTTGAGCCACAGCTGGATCAAGTCAGCTCCATATTCATCCTGGGCCTTCTTTGCCCATGCCACCGGATCGCCAAGCACGTCCTTATAAGGCTCAACACAGGCTTCTGCCCAGTCATCCGGTTTACAATCAAGAACCTGAATTGCAATTCTCGGCTGGTTTGGCATTTTACCTTCAAAAGTAAAGAAAGGATAAACTGTTTCGCCGCCCACAGTAACGGCTGTATCTCCTGTTCCGATAGTCATTAAATTAACGTTGCCTGAATATTGTTGTTTTGAGACGTCAATGGTCATATTGCACCTCCATCTATTAAGTTAATCTAAATATTATTAGCTAATTTTGCGGCTTTAACTGTGTTTGACATAAGCATGGTAATGGTCATGGGTCCGACACCGCCCGGTACAGGCGTGATCGACCCGGCAATCTCCTTTGCAGCTTCAAAATCAACATCCCCCTTTAAGATAGCGATCTTTCTGCCGGTTTTTTCGCTGATCTTTTCTCCGACACGGTTAACGCCCACATCTATTACACACGCACCGGGTTTTATCCATTCTGGTTTTACCAGATCAGGCACACCGGCAGCGACGATTAAAATATCAGCCCGTTTACAATGACTTTCCATGTCTTTCGTACGTGTATGCACAACCGTAACCGTTGCATTCGCACCTTCGGCCTTTTGCATCATTATATTTGCTATGGGTTTACCCACAATATTTGATCGGCCCACAACAACAACCTCAGCGCCGGATGTTTCCTGGCCTGAACGAACAATAAGTTCCTGAATACCGGCCGGAGTACAGGGCAGAAACTTTGCCTCATCTCCGCCGATCATCAGCCGTCCAACATTTACCGGATGAAATCCATCAACATCCTTATCGGGATCTATCGTATTTAATACTCTTTTTTCATCTATATGTTTCGGCAGCGGCAGCTGAACCAGAATGCCGTGAATTTTCGGGTCACTGTTGTATTTTTCAATTAATTTAAGTAGATCATCTTCCGGTATATCTATAGGCTGATCATCCTGAATTGAATAAAAGTTCAGATCATGAGATGTTTTCTGTTTTGCCGTGACATAACTGATAGACGCCGGGTTCTGCCCCACTAAAATAGTGACAAGTCCCGGTACCACACCATGTTTTTCCTTCATTTCATCAACTTCTTTTTTAAGTTCTTCACGAATTTGTTGTGCCACTTCTTTACCGCTGATAATTTTAGCTGACATAATAACCCCCCTTTAAAAGGTATATGAAAAATTCTCTTTATTTAATCGTTTATTAAAAATTAAAAAAGTTTTTCTGCAATTGCGTTTAAAGCTGCAATAACAGGTGATGACTCAGGCAGTTCTGTCACCGCCTTATTATCAATATCAAAGATCGGTATTTGTTCATCATGGGGAATAAAGCCCAAAATATCAATACCGGTATCCTCAATCTCTTTTTGAAACTGCGGTGAGACCCGGGACGGTGTATTATTAATAATGAGAGTATAGGACTTAATATCAAGTTTCATCTCTTCTGCGAGGTCCTTTACCCGGGTTGCAGCACGAAGCCCGTTATAAGAATAATCGGATACAATCACCATGGTATCAATGTTCTGCTCTGTACGCCTGCTCAGGTGTTCTAATCCAGCCTCATTATCAATGATCACAAATGGATAATTATTGCCCAAAAGATCAAGGTGCTTTCTGAGTACATTATTAATATAGCAGTAACATCCGGTTCCTTCAGGCCGGCCCATGACAAGCAGGTCAACATCTTTGCTTTCAATAAGAGCCTGACTGAGTTTCAGTTCAAGATAAGCTTCTTTGGGCACACCTGCAGGAACATCTCCCTTTGTATCAAAAAAATCCTGACGTGCCCCTCCAATGGTTGATAAGGTCTTATCTCCGGCCATGCCCAGAGCGTCAGGCAGATTCGAATCCGGATCAGCATCAACGGCGAGGATAGGCCTTTTATTAGATCTCTTGAGATAACGGATTAATAGTGCTGATACAGTTGTCTTTCCGGTTCCGCCTTTTCCTGTGATTGCAATTACTTTACTCATAACAGGTCCCTTGCTATAGCATTTGCTGGTTCAGATTCTATACGTAACCTCAGTAAGATAATAGATCTTAATCACTTAATTATTAACAGACCTTTTTCTGTGACGCAACAATCCTGAATGTTTCAGGAAAAATCTTTGAATCTGTATGTGGAAGAAAGAGCGCTGCCATATATCTGTCCATAAAATTATGATCCTCACTCAATTCTATGTTCGTCATTTTTCTTGCTATTTTTTCACCGTCATCCAGTAGCTCATTTGAAAGAGAGATAAGTTTTGCGCCAAGCAGAGAACCGTTGCCGATAAAAACATAACGGTCTGTGGGAATTTCAGGAAGCAGACCTATCATAATCGCTTCTTCAAGATCTATAAAATCACCAAAAGCACCGGCAATAATAACACGTTCCAGATCCTGAAAAGTTAGTCCAACTTTGTCAAGAATACACTGATACCCCGCAAACATAGCCGCTTTTGCACGGATAAGGTTATCAATGTCTGATTCAGTAATAACGATATCTTCAGGTACCCCTATTTCATCCTTATAAGCAAGGACGTATTCATTGCCGTCATGACCGGACTGAATCCGTTTAGTCGTGCAGCTGCAGTTAAATTTCCCATTTTGTCCAATAACGCCTGTTCTTATAAATTCGGCTAAAATATTTATAGCACCAGAGCCGCAGATCCCTTTAGGCTTTACATTTCCAATGGTGCGTATCATAGGCTCAAGTGTTTCAGGATCTATATGAAACCGTTCAATGGCTCCGGTCGTGGCGCGCATTCCGAATTTAAGCCCGCCGCCCTCAAAAGCAGGTCCGGCTGAACAGGAAGCAGTCATTAGCCAGTCTGAATTACCAATTACGATTTCGCCATTAGTTCCGATATCAATATAAAGAGTCAAACGGCTATCCTGGTTCATTCCACAGCTGAGGACACCGGAAACAATATCACCACCCACATAACTTGCAACAGAAGGAAATGTATATAAATATACATAGTCAGAAACTGTAAGGCCTACTCGAATCGCTCTTACCGGGGGGAAGAAGTTTGCAACGGGAGTATAGGGCGACTCTCGAATATATTTAGGATCAAGGCCCAGAAGGATGTGGGTCATAACCGTATTCCCTGCAGCAGTGATGTGTGAGACATGCTCTCCCTGGATACCTGATACAGATATAAGCTCACTAATTATCTTGTTTAAACCGTCCACAACAGACTGTTGAAGTTTTTTCAGGCCGTCATTTTTCTGTGAAAAAACTATCCGGGTTATGACATCATCACCAAAATTAATCTGTGGATTGTACTCAGAGGCCTGTGCTAAAGCTTTTTTTGTGTTAAGGTCTATAAGCTGACCCCACAGAGTGGTTGTGCCGATATCAAGTACGATAGAATAATGTCTGTCAAGTGTGTCACCCGCTTCAACACTGATCATTTTGGGGCGGCGTGAACCACGTAGCTGGTGCTCAGAGAGCTGTGATTCCAAACGTGTCTGTACAAGAGTTACGGTAACCTTCCAGTCAGCCTTACGAAGAATATGAGATATTTTTTTTAGAAGTAAAAAATCAATAGAAATATTTTCAAGGTTGTGCTGCTGTTTTAATGCTCTGAGCAAGCGTGAAAGATCACTTGTATTGTCGTCAATTGTTGGCGGATCAATAGTAACAGTATATTTTTTAAGGGCTGGATTGTACCAAGCTCCGGATACGAGTTTTTCAATTTCCTGGGCATCTGACCGTCTGCTGTCATGTGATTCCTTAAGTACTGCTTTGTCAAGAGAAGATGTTTCTGGAATGGTTACTACAAGATCACTGCTAATGACTGTTTTACATGCAAGACGGTATCCTTTCTGGTAGTCTTCGGGAGATAGGGTACCCGTATCTTTTGATTCAACCTCACCGGATGTAATTAGAACACGGCATTTTCCACAGGCACCTTCGCCGCCGCATGCTGCATTAATGTGTATCCCGGCATCCATGGCAACATCAAGCAGAATATCACCGGACGCTGCTTTAACTTTTTTATCTGCCGGAAGGAAATGAACTGTAATATTTTTCATCTATAATTGTTTCTATGCTTTTAGCTGTTGTCAACAAAATAAAAGGGTGTATTTACTATTAGAACAAACCGGAAACCTTTCCGGTCTTAACATCAACGTCAACTCTTCTAAGTGCCGGATTTGATCCGGTTCCCGGCATCAGACTTATTGTTCCGGCACAGGGACATAAAAATTTTGCGCCGGAATATATCAGAACATCATTTATGGGCAGTGTCCATCCGGTTGGCACACCTTTAAGTGACGGATCATGCGACAGACTTAAGTGAGTCTTAACCATCATGGTTCCATAATCATCATATTGCGGATCATTTTCAAGGTCTTTTGCTTTCTTCTCAGCAGCCGGTGACCATGAAACACCGTCAGCACCGTAAACTTCTTTTGAAATAATTTCAACACGATCACGGAGTTTCATCTCAAGAGGATAAAGATATTTAAATTCATTTTCTTCTTCACAGGCATCTATGACAGCATCAGCAAGCTCAAGTGCGCCTTCACCGCCTTTTAGCCAGTGATCGGATTTAGCACAGCGTGCACCAGCTGCCTCTGCTGCTTTTTTAACCATTTCAACCTCTGCATCAGTGTCTGTATAGAATTTATTTACACACACAACCGGGTTAATGCCTGATTTACGAATTGTATTTATATGATGAATCATATTCGGCAGACCTTTTTCAATCAGTTCAAAATTTTCTTTAGTATATTCTTCGGGAAGGGCCTTACCCGGAATGACTTTTGGTCCGCCGCCGTGCATTTTAAGAGCACGGATCGTGGTGGTCAGAACCGAGACATGGGGTTTCAGCCCACTATAGCGGCATTTAACATTCCAGAACTTTTCAAAACCGATATCAGCTGCAAAACCGCTTTCTGTAACATGATAATCAAACATCTTAAGACCGATACGGTCGGCGATGATAGAAGACTGACCGATTGCAATATTAGCAAACGGGCCGGCATGTACCAGACACGGCTGATATTCAGCAGTGCACATAAGCGTTGGATTAATCGTATTACGCATCCATGCTGTCATCGCTCCGCCAACTTCAAGATCACCGGTTGTAACCGGTTTACCGCTTTTATCAAAAGCAACCGTTATATTATTCAAACGTTCCCGCAAGTCTGAAAGATCTTTAATGACCGCCAGAATTGCCATACATTCAGAACCGACCGTTATTCCAAATTTTGACTGCATTGTATAACCGTCAAATCTTCCGCCCATTCCAATGGTAATATTTCTCAGACTCTGTGCGCAGAAGTCAATAACCCAGCCCAGCTCAACACGTGTTGGATCAATATCCAGACGGCGCATTCCGGTAAGTCTCTTTAACTGTTCATCATTATAGTTCCGTTCATGTTGCATCCTTGATGTCATGGCAACCATGGCAAGATTATGTGCATTTGCAATATCATTAATGTCACCGGTAAGGCCCAGAGAGAACTCTGTCATCGGAATAAGCAATGAAAGTCCGCCGCCGGCTGCCGTACCTTTAACATTCATGGTCGGTCCGCCTGACGGCTGTCTAAGTGCTCCGCCCACATTTTTACCGCGTTTTCCAAGTCCTTCCATAAGTCCGACAGCAGTGGTACTTTTCCCTTCACCAAGGGGTGTCGGGGTAATTGCAGTTACTTCAATATATTTACCGTCAGGCCTGTCTTTAAGCCGATCGATGATCTTTAAAAAATCAAGTTTGGCCAGTCTTCCCATCTGCATATACTCATCTTTTTCGAGTGAGAGTTTTTCACGCCATTCATCATGGCCCGGCATGTTTTTTTCAGCTTCTTCGGAGATCTCCCAATCCTTCATTTTTGTAGCGTCAAGATTATTCATAGCGTTCTCCTGAAAAAAATTTTATGATTAAGAATTAAAAAGTGTGAGACGATTATAAGATAATTCTGTTAATGGCAACTTAGATATCAATAAATTCGGCAAATAAAGAATAAAACGTGATATTGGATATATACATACATCTAAATAGGGATGTCAATTAAATTATATATATTCCGATATAAAAACCTTTTTAGTTTCATGTTTTTATATCTGTAATAATGGTATATATTTGTAATGTTATAACTAAAATGCTATTTAATACTTATTCATACATTTCATTGATTTTAATTTATATTTTCTTGATTATTTTTTCTCTTATAACTTTTTTTGATTTCCAATTCCTTGACCTAAGTCAACGAATTTAAATTTTTTCTTAATAATATTATTAAATGAAAAATCATAATTAATCAATCTAAATTCAAATTATTTAACTTGATTATACTTATGTTTATAATCTATAAATATAGGTAAAGCGACATTTATTCTGTAAATTCCCGGCAACCATCATTCAGTCTCCATGTTGAGATAGA
>CAYLYF010000160.1:0-6879 GCA_964387595.1 uncultured Thermodesulfobacteriota bacterium
GATCTTTTCCCCACTGTCACTTAAGCACTTTATATTTTTGGACAGGCTCTAGATATAGACAGGGCTGAAAAGGCTGCTGATATCAGAATAGCACTGCATCTTCTGAGTCTTGCCCGGGTATATTATCCGGTTATACACACTGCTGCCAACGGGGTTCCACTTGGTTCTGAGGCAAATGAGAAGTTTCAAAAACCACTCTTTCTTGATGTCGGACTTTTAAACAAAGCGTGCGGGCTAAGTTTGATAGATATTAATGAAGCCGAAGACATAACGCTTGTCAACGCCGGTGCTGTGTGTGAACAGTTTATTGGCCAGCATCTTTTATATTCGGGACAGAATTTTGATGAGCCCGAATTGTATTATTGGGCTCGGGAAAAACGGCAGTCTTCATCTGAGATAGATTATTTGATCTCTATTGGAACAAAGATTATTCCTGTTGAAGTGAAATCGGGAAAAACAGGTACCTTAAAATCATTAAATGTTTTTTTAAAAGAGAAAAACATCAGCTTTGCTGTCCGGTTTAATGCTGACATGCCTTCTTTTCACAGGGCGGACTTTTCGCTGCCCGGAGTAACGGGAAACTTTCGGCTGCTCTCTTTGCCGCTTTATTTGGTTGAAGAAGTAAAACGTCTGATCAAGGCAATAGAAAAATAAGGTTGCCGGTATCTTCTTCTAAGGAGAGGAAAGCTATGGAGGACAGAATGTGGATTGGGGGAGTTATAGTCAAAGGTATAAAAAAGGGAAGGGTCTTTAAACAGAGTCTGTTATGACAATTCCTGCTTTTTTTGTTTGAGGAGTTTTAAAATCCGTTCAGGTGTAATGGGGATTTCATCAATGGGATGGCCGATAGCATTACTTACGGCATTTGCAATTGTCTGGGCAGTGGTTACCATTGGACCTTCGGCCACCTCTTTTGCGCCAAAAGGGCCGTAGGGGTCATGGGTCTCAACAATGATGCGTTCTATTTGAGGGATTTCAAAAGGGCGGGGCAGGGCATAGTCGAGACGGGACGGGTTTAGTATCTGCCCATTTTCCATGCAGCACTCTTCATACAGAATTTGCCCGATACCGCTAAAAACCTGGCCGTCCAGCTGTCCTTCAACGGCCAGAGGATTAATAGCACGGCCCACATCATGGGCAACCGTCATCTTAAGAAGTTTCACTTCTCCTGTCTCAGGGTCTACTTCGACTTCGGCGATCTGTGCGCCGAATGAATAGGAAAGAGCCGGTTTATCTGTGGGCGAATTGTAAAATCCCCGGCCCATGACAAAGCGGCCTTCTGCACAGTGAAGGGTGTCAAAGACAATGTCTTCAAACGATATCGCTTTGTCAGGCTTGCCTTTAGGAAAGACTTTCCGGCCAAAGAAAACCAGTTGTGACGTTTTGACATTAAATTTTTCAGACGCGGTTTTGGCCAGCTGTTTTCTTGCGTCAAGACAGGCATTCTTTACCGCGTTGCCGGTGGTGAAGGTTCCGCGCTGGGAAAAGGCGCCAACATCAAAGGGAGCTATGTCCGTATCACCGGAAACAACAGTAATGTCGTCAGTCGCTATGCCCAGGGTTTCAGCGGCAATCATTGCCATGGTGGTATGAGAACCCTGTCCCATATCCGGAAGACCGGTGAATAGCGAGGCTTTCCCGTCTTCACTCAGTTTGATGAATGCCGCTGAGGTGTCATGCATCCACATGCCCTTGCCGCCAGAACTCATTACTCCGCAGCCGATACCGATGCCGCAGTAGGGCGGCAGCCTGTTGTATTTCCTTTTCCACCCTGATTTACGGGAGACTTTATTGATGCATTCCGTAAGACCGCAGCTGGCATAGTGGGTGTCGTTAATTGTAGTGTATCCCTTATCCACCGCATTTTTAAGCTGAAGTTTCACCGGGTCCATTTTAAGGTCCTGTGCAATGCGGTCAAGGTGCTGACCCAGAGCAAACTGTACCGGCGACATGCCGCCGCCGTGATGATAGACATAGGGAATGTTATTGGTGTAGACCAGGCGGCCCTGATATCGAAGGGCTTCAATTTTGTAGAGCAGGTGCAGCGCACATTCTGCCAGGAGAAGAAGGACAAACTGTTCTTCAACATATGCGCCGCAGTCGTGAAGAAAATCGGCTTCGATAACTTTTACGGTCCCGTCATTCATAAAGCCTGTTTTTATCCGGTACTTATTTCTGCCGGCGGAACGGCAGATAATAAATTCCTCATCCGCATCAGCCATTATCTTTACCGGTCTGCCGGCTTTGCGGGAAAGTAGCGCTGCGATATAATGATGGGGTTTTGCGGAGACTCTTCCGGAAAAAGCACCACCGGTATTGAGATTGCATACCCTGACATTACCTTCTGAAAGCCCGAGATTTTGTGCCAGAGCCTTCTGGAACAAAATGGCAGACTGGGTGGGTGACCATATGGTCAGTTTGTCAGGACGTGAAAAGTCAGCCACGGCAATGTGCAGTTCTGCAAAACAGTTGTGGTTCGGGCTGGAAGTGAATTCATCGATTCTAATATGATCGGCTTTTTCAAAGGCCGCATCCGGATCTCCAAGAACAGTGGTGCGTTCATCCGCAAAGTTATCTTCGTAATACTGATGCAGAATGGGTGCATCTTTTTTTGCGGCCTGTTCCAGGGTTAAAAGGGCGGGAAGCGGCTCGTATTTGACCCGTATTAGCTCGGCAGCCTCGAAAGCCGTGTCTTCGTCTATTGCAGCGACTGCGGCAACTTCATCGCCGATATATTTGACGGTTTCGTCACATAACAGCATCTGGTCAGGTCCGACCATTAAACCATTGGTATCCTGATGCGTGATAACGGCTTTGACTCCGGGCAGTTTTTCAGCCCGGGAAGTGTTAATAGAGCGGATTTTTCCGTGAGCAATGGGGCTTCGAATGATCTTACCATGGAGCATGCCCGGAAGACGTATGTCGTCAGTAAACTCGGAACGTCCTGTAACTTTAAGGGGCGCATCCAGCTTTGGCTGCGGCTTGCCCACAACGCCGTAATTATTTTTCTTCGCTGTCATTACCGGATTCCTTGTGAATATTCGGGACGGCTTTTTGTACGGCTTCAACCGTCTTGAAGTGACCGGTGCACCTGCAGATCGTTCCGGCCAGGGCTTCTTTGATATCTTTTTCATCCGGGCTCGGGTTTTTGTCCAGCAGGGCTTTGGCTGTCATGATGATTCCCGGTGAACAGAAACCGCACTGTACGGCTCCGTTTTCAACAAATGATTTTTGAATGGGATGGAGGGTGCCGTCAGGATTGCTGATCCCCTCAATGGTGGTGATCGTTTTACCTTCACACTCCACAGCCAGGGTCAGGCAGGAGAGCACAGCCTTCTTGTCAATAATAACCGTACACATTCCGCAGGTCCCGGTTCCGCAGCTCCGTTTGGTGCCGGTAAGTCTCAGGTCATCCCGCAGGACATCCAGCAAGGTCTGACTGGGATAGGCTGCGATCTGGTAGTCGTCGCCGTTAACATTTAAAGATAAGATCTGTTTCAACTCTATTTTCTCCCTGCTTTTACTTCTGGTTCATAATGGAGGTTAATGCACGTTTGACTAGAGCCGGTACCAGTTCCCGTTTATATCCGGCAGAGGTAAACAAGTTGGTTAAGGTCCCCAGTTCTGTTCGGGCGCTTGTTGCCGCAGCTTCGATTGATCCTTTCGTTAAACCGGATTCATTAATGACCTGTTCTGCCTTTTTAAGAAATAGCGGTGCAGAATGCATGGAACCCAGCACTAATCTCAGAAAGACCTTGTCGTTACTGTTTTTTTTAAGACATGCAGCAAGAGTACCAGCGGCAAAATCAATGCCTTTGCGTTTGCTCATCTTTATAAATGCTGTTTTGCCTGTATTTACTGTTTTTGGCAGCTGTATTTCCGTGAGCAGTTCTCCCGGGTCAAGCATATTAGGCGCTGCACCGTTGTCCCGGTAAAACTGTTGAATCGGCAGTTGTCGTTCATGACCTTTTTTCTTTAGGACAAGGACTGCGTCAAGGGCCATGAGCATGGGGGCTGTGTCGGAACTGTTTATGGCATGGCAGCGCTTTGATCCCGGAAGGGCATGGCATAAATTTCCACCAAGTCTATAACAAATCTCACGGGTTTTTCTCCAGGAAACGGACTGATTAAAATACCAGCAGCGGGTATTAAGACATAAATTGCCGCCAAGAGTCGCCATGTTTCGAATATGCCAGGAAGCAACAGCCGAAGCTGCTTCTTTTAGAGCCGGAACTTTTTTTAAAATGAGCGGATTTTCTGTGAGGTCTGTAAGGTTTGTCCCTGCACCAATTTGTATGGATCCGTCCGGTGCTTCGGTAATATAGGAAAGTTCAGAGAGTGAGTTTAAACTTATAATGACATCCGGCTTATAAAGGCAGTGTTTCATGTTGACCAGAAGGTCTGTTCCGCCGGCAAGGACTTGCGCTTTTTGACAGTTTTCGTCAAAGGCATCAAGTGTTTCTTTAAGTGAGGCCGGTTTCAAGTGCTTGAATTTGGGTAATCGCAGCATAAATTTCCCTATTATGTATTTAGGCGTTGCAACTCTAAATTTTTTACCGTAAAAGATTAAACTAAGCAAGTTATATTACATTTTGTTGACACATTTGAATCTATTGATTATTTATATTAAAAATATTTTTTATATTTAAAAAAAGGGGATGATCTATGAATGAAGATCATGTTGACTGGGAGCAGCTGTACCTGGATGAGTTTACTCCGTGGGATGCTAAACGGCCGGACAGCCATTTAATGGAACTGGTGACTGAAAAGTCGGTTTTACCCTGCCGGATGCTTGAGCTCGGCTGCGGTACCGGGACCAATGCGATCTGGCTGGCTAAACAGGGATTTGAAGTGACGGCAACCGATCTGTCAGAAACAGCTTTGAAACTGTCCCGAGAAAAAGAAGATTCAGAAACGTGTAATTTTATGCAGGCAGATTTTCTGAAAGAGCCCGTTCCAGATACTGACTTTCGATTTATTTTTGATCTGGGTTGTTTCCATGGTCTTTCCGCCAAAGAGGATAGAGAGCTTTTTGCCCGTAAAACGGCTGACTGTCTTTTAGATGAAGGTCTGTGGTTAAGTGTCAGCGGAAGTACTGACGGGCCGGAATTCGGGCCACCAAGAATTTCTGCCTGTGACATTACCTCTGCTGCAGAACCTTTTTTTGAAATCCTTTATTTAAGGGCTACTGAGCTGGACAAGCTTGAAAAGAATGACCATGATGAACTTGGACTGCCTCCGGGGTTCCGTGTCCGGGCCTGGGTCTGTCTGATGAGAAAACGGGAAAAAGTAGAAAACGAATAATAACTGCCCGGTTTGCGTGTAACCGGAACAGGTGATATGAAAGTAAAAAAAGCTACTAAGTGTCTGATGTTAAATTATAAATATATTTGGAATGATTAGACTTGCGTTTGACCTTGGATGTTTTTATGTTTTTTTATGGAAAGAAGACAGAGAGTTTTTTGCTCATAAAGTGGCGTACTGTCTTGTAGATGAGGTCTGCGGTTAAGTATGAAGTAAAAAGATAAAAACAGATATGATTTCCAGAAAGAAAAACATGAAACAACAAACCTGATTACTTTTTCCTGTTTAATCCTTGTTTTTATTTTGATTTTCTCAGAAAGTGCTATGGCAAAGAGGAAAAGTGAGAAGCTCTCTTTTGATGACAGAGAATTTATCTAAAGCGTCTTGAAAAAAAACGCGTTGGGCAAAGGGAGCACTTTTAGCTTTGCTTGAGATGAAAAAGATGCTTAAGATCGATGTTCTCAGGTTGAGGGGCAGCTATGCCGGAGCATTTGGTATGCCCCAGTTTTTACCGTCAAGTTATTTAAAATGGGCCTGTTCGCCGGATAATGTTACCAGACCCGACCTTGATTATGAGCCGGACGCGATTGTATCTGTTGCAAACTATTTAAAGGGGCATGGCTGGAAGAAAGGGCAGACAGAAGAAAAAAGCAAAAAAATACTCTGGGCGTATAATCACAATACGGTTTATGTTGAGACAATCATGGGGGTTGCTGAAAAGCTTCAGAAAAATAAGTAGTTATAGTTTTCAGGTCTCAAAACAAGAAAAGGCAGGGCAAGTATTTGCCCTGCCTTTTTATTTAGCCGATATTCTTTATGCAGTTGTTGCGGGGATAGTCTCGATACAGTTTATAACATCAATGATCATGGAGAATACCGTACTTAGGGCACATCCAATGTCTTCGCAAAGCACTATATCATCAATAGCGGTAAGAACAATATTAAAGACACAGGTCATTTGTGCGTCAAGAGCGACACAGGCCATTGTACTGAGTACCATTGTTATTACTGAGTCAAGATAGCATAGATTCTCATTGTCTGCGTCTTCACAGGTTCCGATCGTCTGGACCATTGTCAGAATTGCATCAAAAACACATGCTAACTTTACAGTATTTTCAGAAGTTGTTGTTGCCTCTACCCTGTCTCCTGATGCTGCACTGGCAACGGTAACAGGCGCTGCTGGCATCATGAAAAGAACAGCAGCCATGAGTGCGAACAAAACAGCTTTTTTAGATTTTCTTAACATCACGTGTCTCCTTTGTTTTTGATTATTAGTTTTGTTTAAGTGCTTTAATGAAAAATGGTTTATTTGTTTTTTTAGATTTATATCTAGATGCTATTGTTAAAAATGTAAAGGTTTTTGAGGGTTAATATACTAAAATGATGCAAAGAGCAGGCCATTCAGCCGGAAAACTGTTTAGAAAAACCGTTACAGATTTGAAAGTACTTAAATTTACACTATTTTTTTGTTTTATGGTTGTACCAGTTAGTTTATTGCTTGAGTATATCAGCTTATATAAGGTAAAGCAACATTTATTCTGTAAATTCCCGGCAACCATCATTCAGTCTCCATGT
>CAYLYF010000161.1:0-6839 GCA_964387595.1 uncultured Thermodesulfobacteriota bacterium
GTTTTTCAAACTTTTTTCCAGGTCCTTCGGTTACCTTTAATATGAGTCAATTCGTCCCACATCTTGTGCTAATCTATTTCTTGACACACAAACGCCTTCAGTTTATAGTTTTTACGCCCAAAAGCAAATTCCTATCACTTATCACTACCACTAAGAATAGATGAAACCATACCTTCTTTGTTTTCGTATTCTATTGCTTGCTTTTTTATTCTGGTACGGATATGTCCTGTTAAAACCCATACCCGGTGCTTTTGCCCACTATCTTGCCTGGACCATGACACCTTCCGCCACGGCGTTGAGGGGAAGTGCCAAGACCGAGGATGCAACCATCCATTATGTCAGCTACGGCTGCGGTCCGGCAATATTGCTCCTGCATGGCGGATTAAGCAACCGCCTAATCTGGTTTTCCCAGATTCCCTGGCTGGTGGCAGCAGGGCGGCAGGTGGTGCTGCCGGAGACTCGAGGCCACGGAGATTCCGAACTTGGTTCTCAAGAATTGAACTATCGATTGCTCGCGTCAGATGCGATCCACGTCCTGAACAAACTCAACATCCAACAGGCCGATGTAATTGGCTGGAGCGACGGCGGAAATACTGCTTTGCAGATGGGACATTACTGGCCGCAACGGGTTAAGAGAATTGTTGCTATTAGCGCAAATTTCAATCCTTCGGGTCTTATTCCCGAAGCGCTGGGCGAAACGCACACACAAGCCCGCGGATTGGAATACTGGTTCAAAAGATGGTGGACCGGTGCCGGAAGACGCCTGGTTATTCTGGAAAAGCGGGTCAAGCGAATGTGGCTTACCCGTCCAATGATAAAGCCCATTGAGTTAAAAGAGATTGCCCTCCCAACCCTGGTGATCATCGGAGAACAGGATATCATCTCAATCGGGCACGCAAAACAGATGGCAGAACTTTTGCCCCACGGCTTCCTGGAGGTCATTCCAGGCGGCCACTATATGCCTGTAACCCATTCGGTTCAGGTAAATAAAGCGATTGCCAAATTTTTTGGAATTCATGGACCAGCCCAATGAATAAATTAACAAAGGACTTATACCGCATGATTGAAAAAATTCTCCACCGGATAACACCCTATCTCGGTTTTGTGCTTTTCCTTGTGGCAATCCTTATCGTGCACCATGAGCTCAAGATACACAGCATTAAAGAGATTTTAACCAGTCTAGGACAGATGCCCCTGTCCGTCATTCTGCTGGGCGTGCTGCTGACAGGAATCAATTATCTGTGTTTGACAGGATATGATTTTATGGCCCTGCGTTACCTGGGCAGGAGTGTGCGGCCCCGGAACGTAATGATAGCTTCTCTGATCAGTTTTTCCATCAGCAACAATACCGGCCAGGCTCTGATCAGCGGGTCGTCCATGCGATATCGTTTCTACAGTCTCTGGAATCTTTCCGGCATTGACATCATCAAGCTCTCCCTTTTTATCAGCCTGATGTATGTGCTGGGAGCTGCAACGCTTTTTAGTATCACCACGGTGACCTCCCCCCTGCTGATAGCGGCGTCACTGCCCTTGGTCCATACGGTCCAATGGCTTGCATGGTCTACCCTGGCAGCACTGGCAGTCTACTGGTGTATCATCCTGTTTCGTAAAAAGCCTTTCATCATCAGGGGTATGGAACTTTTTCTCCCGGGCCCCGGTCTCACACTGGCCCAGACAATCATCGCCAGTGTCGATCTCATTTTAAGCTCATTTATTTTATATCTATTTCTACACGTTCATGTGGACATTTCGTTTCACTCTTTTCTTACTGTTTATATTGCCGCCCAGATTCTGGGGCTGTTCAGTCAGGTCCCCGGGGGTCTCGGCGTTTTTGAAGGGGCGTTTCTCTATCTTCTGGGGAATGACATCCCTGCATCATCTGTTTTTGCAGCTCTACTCGTATTCCGGCTTGTCTATTATTTTGTTCCTCTTGTACTCTCCGGAGCAGGGTTGCTTACCTATGAACTTTTACAGCACCGTACCTTGGTCAAAGAAAATGCCCAGGCAACCCTCGGGTACCTTTCCCGGGGAATTCCCCATGTTTTTTCGATCCTGCTGGTTCTGGCGGGCGGACTGCTGCTGGTTTCCGGGTCAACCCCAACCGATGGCGGTGCATTAAAATGGCTGTACAAGTCACTGCCGCTGTCGGTGATGGAGGCCTCCCATCTGATCGGCAGCATTGTCGGCCTTCTGCTGCTGTTCATGGCCCGGGCAGTGCGGCTGCGTATCGATGCAGCCTATTTCGGCATCCTTGCGCTACTGATCACAGGCGCCGTCTCCTCCCTGCTCAAAGGTTTTGACTGGCAGGAAGCCCTGGTGCTGGGGATTCTATTGATCCTGTTCCTGCCGTCCCGGCGGTTTTTTTATCGAAAATCCTCATTGTTCAGCATGCCCTTTTCCTGGTCATGGCTTGGGTTTGTGGGTGTTGTTCTCATGGGTGCCACATGGATCGGTTTGTTTTCCTACAAACATGTTGAATATACCAATGACCTGTGGTGGCGATTTGCCTATAATGGCGATGCACCCAGGTTTTTAAGATCCTCACTCATCCTTGCCGTTATGGTACTGTCGTTTTGTGTTTACCGCCTGATGCGGGTACAGCCGGAGAAAGCTCACCTGCCGACCCAGGAAGAAATTCAGGAACTGAAACCCATTGTTCACCATGCCCCGGATACCCAGAACCACCTTGCCCTGATCGGGGATAAGATCATCTTGTGGGGTCAGAACCGGGAATCTTTTCTGATGTACGGAACAACGCCAAAGTTCTGGATTGCTATGGGAGACCCTGTGGGGAACCCTGACAGCCACGACTCTCTGGTGTGGCAGTTCCGGGAGGCAGCAGATAAAAACGGTGCCAGGATTGCCTTTTACCAGGTTTCCAAAGAGAACCTGCCCCTGTATCTTGATCTTGGACTGGTGCTGATCAAGTTGGGGGAGGACGCTCGGGTTTCCCTGACGGATTTCGATCTTAAAGGGGGCAAACGATCGGGCCTGCGCACCACAAACAACAAATTCTCCAAGCTGGGCCTGGAATTTCATATTCTGGAGCATGACCAGGTAAAAGCAGGCATCCAGGAATTGCACCAGGTTTCAGACGCCTGGCTCAAAACCCGGAAGGCAGAGGAAAAACGCTTCTCCCTTGGGTTCTTTTCGGAAACCTACCTTTGCCAGAGCCGATGTGCAGTGGTCATGCAGGGCGAAACCATTCTTGCCTTTGCCAATTTGTGGGAAACCGACAGCAAAGAAGAGATCTCCATTGATCTGATGCGGTATACACCGGATGCACCGGGGGGTATTATGGAATACCTGTTCATCCAGCTCATGCTGTGGGGAAAAACCCATGGATATCACTGGTTCAATCTTGGCATGTCCCCCCTGTCCGGACTCGAGAAGCATCCATTGGCACCACTGTGGAACAAGATTGGGAATGCGGTCTTTAAATATGGCGATAACTTCTATAATTTTGAAGGCCTGCATGCATACAAGAAAAAATTCGATCCGGTCTGGCAGCCGCGTTACCTTGCCGCCCCTGCCCTGGCTGCACCCGCTGTTCTATTGAGTGTTACCGGAATGATAGCGGGCAGTTGGAAAGGTATTTTTACCAAATAACAATTAGACAATAAAAAAACATTCTAAATAAGGAAGGATTACATGACTGTTTTTAGTATGATAGCAGGTGTTTTATTGCTTTTTGCCGGTCGCAGGCTCTTCTGGGTATCCGTTGCCTGTGTCGGTTTCCTCGTGGCATATCGCTATGCTCTGGTGAGCGGGGTTTCAGGACCTTCCTGGATTGCCTGGGTTTTACCACTGGGAATAGGGTTGATAGGTGCTTTGGTGGCCCTCGTGTACCAGAAAGTTGCCGTTGTTCTGATCGGATTCATGATCGGTGGACTGATTGTCACAGATATGGCCCACTGTCTGGGTGTTCAGGGTGGAAATTTTACCTGGTTCTTCCTTCTGGCAGGCGCTTTAACTGGGGCGGTTGCCATGCTGATTGTATTTGACTGGGCCTTGATAGTATTCTCATCTCTGTCAGGCGCTTTTGTAATTGTCCCGTCTATAGGGATGAGCAGCTCAGGCAGCACTATCCTTTTCTTTGGCCTAGCCGCGCTGGGAATGGGTGTTCAGGCCCTGTTTTTTCTCAAAACCGGGAAGCCGTCCAACACCAGATGAAAAACAAAAAAACGCACATTGGACATAAAAAAAATATCATTTAAAATTTTTAAAGGAGAAACGCATCATGAAACAATATAGACATTTATTGGTGATCGCAGTTTTTTTTCTGCCCGATCCGGACTTCCGATGAATTGAGATCAATAGAAGAAGTGGACAAGTCTGCCAGAGAAAGAATGCTCTCTTTCCATTTTGGAAGCAGGGCCTGCCGGCTTTCAGGCAGACCGGGCAAGAACCGGTCCATCTTAAGCTCCTGAAGTTTGTGGTAAAGGGAAGGATAATCTATAATTGTTCCATCAGGATTTAAAACCCTTACCTTCAAAAAAAGATTTTTTGCTTTCAGTAGTTCATTTAATCGCCGCGATGGACATAAAGTTAAAACACCGAAACCAGACCGTAGAGGTGGAAAACCCGGCGTTCTCAAGTCTTTGCTGATGGACGTCAAGGGTTTCAGGGATCAGCACATTTTCAAGAGCGGTTCGTTTCTGACTGACCTCAAGATCACTGTAGCCATGTGCTTTTTTAAAGGCATGGTGCATTTCAATGTTTAGTTCTTCCACCTGCTTATTCTCAAAGGATATCTTTTCAGAAAGTATAAGAACCCCTCCCGGCAGCATTCCGGAACAGACTTTCTTAAGAAGCTCTTCTCTTTTTTCCGGCTGGATAAACTGTAGGGTAAAGTTAAGAACGACAATTGATGCTTTTTCTATGGACACGTCCTGAATATCTGCGCAGATCAGCTTTACCGGAATTTCAGAGTTGTCAGCTTCTATCCTTTTTCTGCATTTTTCTATCATTGGCTCTGAATTATCTATTGCAAGAATAGAACATCCGGGCTGTTTAATGTTTTTGCGCAAGGATAAGGTTGCAGCACCCAGTGAACAGCCCAAGTCATAACAAAAACTGTCTGCCTGAGCATATTTTTCAGCGAGAAGACCTGTCATCGAAATGGTTGTCCGGTACCCCGGCACAGACCGTTCTATCATGTCATCAAAGACATCCGCGACTTCACTGTCAAACCTGAAACCCGTTACAGATCTTTGCTTTTCAGCGTAGATGGAATCTCTTTCTTTTTTTTCTTTCATCTTTACCCTGACCGGTTATCACCACATCACAACTTGCTGTCTTATAAAACTTAAACATTAGAATTATCAAATGTAACTTTTAGTGTCAATTGATTAAAAAGCCGTACAGACTTTATCCTTCTATTTCAGTTACTTTTAGGACCCAAATAAAAAAGTTGTTGTTACCAAAGATATTTTATATATAATTATGCTTAAAACAATTAACTCTTTTACCGGGTATAAAATGAAAAAAACACGACTTGGAAAAACAGGGCTCATGGTCTCACAAATCGGTTTTGGCGGGATACCGATCCAGAAACCCTCAGAAGAAAAGGCCATTGCTATTGTTAAAGATTCTCTTGACCGGGGCATAAACTTTATTGATACTTCCCGTGTTTATACCACCAGTGAGGAACGCATTGGAAAAGCAATTAAAGGTAGAAGAAAAGACATTATCATCGCAACAAAAACCACCTCAAGAAAACCTGACGATGTAATAAAAGATCTTGAAACAAGTATTGAAAAGCTTCAAACCGATTATATCGACCTGTACCAGTTCCACAATGTAAGCACATCAGAAGATCTGAAAAATGTTCTTTCCCCGGAAGGACCCATGAATATTCTTTTAAACGCAAAAAAAAATGGGGGAATAAATCATATCGGAATAACTTCCCACCGAATAGACGTCGCAAAAGAAGCTATTCTTTCCGGGTATTTTGAAACGGTGATGGTGGCTTTAAACTTTGTCAATAACGAGGCAAAAGACGATCTCCTTCCTCTGGCACAAAAGCATGATATCGGCGTGATTATCATGAAACCCATGGCAGGAGGAATGCTTGAAAAGCCGGTACTTTCTTTTAAGTATCTTCTGAAGTTTCCGGAAATTGTGCCCTTGATCGGTATTTCAAAAATCGGCGAGATGGAAGAGAACCTTAAAATTATTAATGCAGGGGGAGAAATAACAGCCGATGAACTAAAAGAGATGGACCGTATCAAATCGGAGCTGGGTACCGGTTTCTGCCGGATGTGCAACTATTGTCAGCCCTGTCCCCAGGGTATTTTGATATCCGCGATTATGTACACCCAGGTGGCAATTACCCGTTTTGACCCTGAAAGAATCTTTAACGGAGAATGGGACAAATTCATGGACAAAGTACCCACCTGTATTGACTGCGGGGAATGTGAAGAGCGCTGTCCTTATAATCTGCCGATCCGGGAAAGAATAAAAGAAGCAGCAGAAAAATATGCGGTTGCAAAAAGTGATTATCTTAAAACGTCCTGACCTGCAATTAATCTGACAATCACTGTGATTAAGTTAAGACTTTCTTTGACACGGGCTCATATAAGATGCAATTGTGTGACATTTTGAAACACTAGAATTTACTATAAGCACAAGTAACATTAACACCAACAAGATTTCACATTATGGCACGAAACTTGACTTCCGTACTTTGTTAATGTTCTTCTGATAATATTAAAATTTTAGAGTTTATCAAAAGTGCACATAAGCGATAAATCTGCACTGCATCACATCCTTGAGAATCTCATATATAGAGCCTGTCCAAAAATATAAAGTGCTTAAGTGACAGTGGGGAAAAGATC
>CAYLYF010000162.1:0-6684 GCA_964387595.1 uncultured Thermodesulfobacteriota bacterium
GTCCCACTGCTCAATTCTTACGGCGGCAAAAGTATAACGGTCATACCAGGTCACCCATTGTGAAAGGTAGTAATCATCACGGTTGCACCATGGGGTGCCCGGTGTTGAAAGTACGACATAGCACTCTACTCCGCCGTCAGAAGTGTAGGGACCCTTTTCTCCCATAAACTTATTTCGTCCGTTGTTTTCATAAATAGTGTCAATGCCGATTATTTTGTGGTTGTGTTCCCAGGTGTCACGCATAATATCATCATCATAGGTGAAATCGGTCTCAAGCAGATTGTCCTGCCCAGAGCCGCCCTGAACGCGCCTTACTCTTCTCAGAGAGTTGTAGTACATCCATCGTTCCTGCTCCCGTGATGAGTCCGGCGTATCTTTTAAGTCTTGGAGCAAAAGTCCCCGGCCACGTTCTTCCGGGGGGAAATCCCATACCAGTAAATGCTTAACTTCTATATCTCCCGGCTGTAATTTATAAAGCTTTTCAGCAAAGCCGTTGTAGTAGAACTTTGTTTTAAACATATATGAGAACTGGAGCATATGCCCCCGTTTGTTCACGGCTGCAACATGCGCCCCTTCGTTTTTACATGCTCTTCCCGGGAAAATAATATCTTCAGCCAGAAAGGTGATCTGTTCGCCTGTGAAAGGCGGTTCAAAAGGATAGATCTCAGCTGGAAGGTAGGGAAAATCCTTATGTCGCGGTGTGTCCGTGGACCAGCCCGGATCGATTTTCCAATCCGCGAGTTCTTCTTTTGTCATTTCTTCAACGGTTTTCCAGGTCTTGTTTATGCCGGCAAAACCTGTGCCTGTAACAAGCGCCAGCAGTATTAATAGAATCAGGGTTTTGGAAATAATCGCTGTTTTTTTGCACATAATACGTCCTCCGGGTTTGGGGATTTTTATTATGGTTTATTTTTATATATTGCTGATCTTTATTTTAAATATCTTTCCGCCTTTGCCGGTGACCCACAGGTTACTGTCAGGGTCAGAGCTTACTGCGTAAAGGGACTTTTCCGTGGGGGAGAAAACTTCCTGCCAGTTCTTGTCTTTATATACAAGTATTGTTCCGGAAGCGCCCGCTATGAACCCCTGTCCTTTTTCGGTGAAATGGATATCCAGCAAATGCTTTTCAACCGGGCTTTCAGCGGGTTTCCATTTTCCGTTTTTTAACACAAGTATTGTTCCAAATGCACCGACAGCCCATCCCTCGTTTTTGGAGGTGAGATAAATGCCGTAAAGGTTATGGCTTGTCGGTGAATCGGCTTTTATCCATGATGTGCCGTTATAATGAAGGATCAGGCCGTTATTTCCAACGGCCCATCCATTATCGGGTGCGGTGAAAAATACCCGGGTGAGATATCCCAGCTCAGGGGCAGTGACTTTTTTCCAAATGCTGTTTTTATAATGAAAAAGAGTGCTGTTTTCACCGACAGCCCAGCCCTCACTTTGATCTATTAAAAAAATATCCATGATATCCAGCCAGGTATCAGAGGGGGCTTTTGTCCAAGCCTTGTTTTCATAGATGAGAATCGTGCCTGCAGACCCCACAGCCATGCCTTTTTTGTCTGATGTGAAGGCAATGGAAAATATCTGTTCTTTTGAGGGGATAGCACTGACCGTCCAGGCATTATTAATAAAGGTATAGAACTTTCCCCTTTCTCCTGAGGCAAAACCGGTACCTTTTTCCGGAAAAGCAAGAGAATAGGTACTGTGAAAGCCCGGGAGATCAAATTTTTGCCAGTTGGGATTTTCTTTTGAAGATAAAAGAGGAGATTCCTGCTCAGTCTGCGTGCAGGCAGCAAATAGTATCGTGAAAGAAATTAAAATTAAAGAATAAAAAAGAGGTTTTTTCAAGAATATTTCCCTAGAATTCGTATTTTATGTAAAAACCCACATTGTCATACTTATCATATGAACCATATGCGCCGTTGCGGTCACCATTAAACCATTCGTAGTAAAGCTTGGTGGTGATGTAGTCCGAGACTCTCCATCTAACCTCAAAAAGTGCGCGATACCCTTCCTGCTCAGAGGGGTGTGCATTAAAATATCCATGGACAAAAAGTATGGTTTTTAAACGGTTGTTGGTAAATTCATACTCTTTGGCCAGAACAACCAGTGCGCCGTAAAGAAGTTTCTGATTCCATGCCGGGGAAGAATAGCTTTTGTCATAGTTTACCAGATATCTGCAAATGGGCTGTACAATGACATTTAGCTCGCCGTCAAAAAAAGCGGTCATCCACCGGGTGCCGAAAGTGATGTCGTCTCCCTTTTTAACCCCGTCCTGAAGGCTCCAGGGCATCAGGGATTCATCATCGACACTGTAATAATTGTTCATCACATAGAGCAGTTCGTTGCTGATAACAATTGTTTTGCCGAACCAGAAAACGCTGGTTTCTGCCATAAAACCGAATTTATGCTGGCGGGTATATTTGGGTTCGACTTCGAGTTTTATAAGGCCTTTTTCAGGGGTGGTTAAAAAGAATCTGCGCTTAAAATTTGTGGCATCCAGACCCCAGGTGTAAAAATAGACAAAGCTTAATTCCCAGTTATTTTTTTGGATATTGTAGCGTATTGCCCACTGATGGTCTTTAAAAGAGTTAGAGGGTTTATCGGAGTTTGCAAAATGTGCAACGGATGGGACTTCTGCAAAAGGAAAGAAGTAGGCGCTTCCAAAGGTCCGTCCGTAATTCGGTTCATAATCAGGGATCCACAACAACTGGAGAGAAGACTGTTCCCAGTTGTAAGTTATGTTTGCCATCCACAGGGGGGTTCGTCTGTATTCATAATCATCCTGCCACTCTGCAGCTGCATATTCTCTTGAGTCCATGGGGTTGATGATGTCAAGAACACGTCCCTCCATTTTTCCCCACACCACCTGCTGTTTACCCAGATAAATATCAAAATTGCCCCAGAATCCCTTGAGATACAGTTCTCTTAAGATCTGTTTTCCCTGGTGATAGTAGTGTGAGGTCCGGTCGGTCTTGTCCGCATACAGACCCCGGCTGCTGTCCCAGTCGTAGACCGAATCATATAAAAAGTGGGTGACACCCGCCAGTTCCCAGTTGTCATTAAATCTGTAAGTTGCTTCCAGTTCTGCCAGCCATTCAATTTTTTGTGCGCGCCAGTCCTTGTTTATTTTTCCCACACCCACAGAGTGGTCCTTGCCCCGGACATTTATAGCTGTGTCAAGGCGGAGAGATCCGCTGATATGCAGCCTGGGTACAGCATCGTTAATGGGGTCTACAAGATAGTGCCCGATCGGATTAAATTCACTCAGACTGGCATCAAATTTGCCCAGGGCGTCAAGAATTCCAATCGCGGATGCAGGCTGGGATATGCAGAGCAGTATTGAAAAGATAACAGGTAGGACAAAAGACAGCTTATGATTTTTTATTTCCATGTTTTCCTCTCCCCTGAAACAGTTATTATTTAATTGTGGGTTGAGATTTTTGAAATAATCAGCGTGTATATTGATAATTCAAAGGAATACCGGCACTGATTTTTAAGTTTCAAGCTAACAGATTATATGCCTAAAATCAAACAATTATAAGGCGCGGCTTAAATATTTATAAATTCAGGGAAAACGATGAATTTGCCTTGACCATTTTATGGGTCAGTATATATTAAATGTATAGTTGAAAGATTTTTTTAAACTGCTGCTGGTTAAAAAGTTAAATGGTGTTTAAAAAGAAAAGATCTTTGATGAAAAAAGGACGCTTATCCCAATATTTACCTTTTCTGCTTACGCTGCTCTTTTTTTGCGGCTGTGCAGTGACTTCTCCTTATGTAAAAGGGCAGGGTGTTGAAAAAACATCTCTTGATGTTGTACTGGATGAATTATTCCTTGAAAAAGATGACCTGCAGGTAAGTTTCGGGCCGGAAACAGCTAATTCTTTTTGTTTAAAGCGGACAGAAAGATATTTAAGATCTCCAATAAGCGTTTTTAAATTTCAAAAGGATATTCATCAGACCTTTGAAAAAAAGAAAAAAAGCATTTCAAGGATGGTTTTCCTAGCCGGAGAGATGCTTGACAAAAGGCCGGATCAGCCTGATATTAAAAAAACGCTGATTTCTCTGCCTGAATTTGAGAACAGCAGAGTATTAGAAGAAGTTTATTCTGCTGCTGCCCATGCAAACCTTCTTTTTATGGAGGCTTTCAAAGAACTGGATGATAATGAGACAGCATTTATTAAGGAAACGCTTGAACAGCTTCTTTTTTACGGCAGAAAAAAAGACGGGCTCAGTAGAAAAGAGAGCCAGGACCTTATTGAACAGGCTTTTGCGCTTTCAGGGTCTGTAAATGTGAAAAGAATCGGAGAGGCCTGTTATTCTGTTGCGTCAGCTCTTGATTTTGCTGCTGAAAATCTTTCAAAGGAAGACCTGACAAATATTTCCGGCAAGACAATTCGCACACCGCTGGGAAGTATCAAGGTCGGAACGGAAGGTGATGATGTGTATGAGGGAGAGATGCCTCTGATACTGATCGATGCCGGAGGCGATGATATCTACAGGTATGATAAGTGCTTCGGTTTAAACATAATCATTGATATCGCGGGAGATGATATTTACCAGTCCGCCGGAAACGCATTTCCCGGTTCCGGGGTTTTAGGTCTTGGATTTCTTCTTGATATGGCGGGCGATGACCTTTACCTGGGAGAGAAATTTTCATTTGGTTGCGGATTGATGGGTGCGGGAATTCTTGCTGATCTTAAGGGTGATGACAGATATCTGGCAGATCTGTTCTGCCAGGGCGCGGCTTCTTTCGGGATAGGTATCCTTTATGATGCAGCAGGGGATGATGTTTACAGGGGAAATCTTTATGCCCAGGGGATGGGTTATGTTAACGGTGTGGGAATTCTTGCTGATATAGAAGGAGATGATACTTTTATATCCGGATATTCCGTGCCTGACATAAGAGAGAAAAAGGGGGCGTTTCAGACATATTCACAGGGGTTTGGGCTTGGGGTCAGAAACTTTGCGGCAGGCGGAGCCGGTATCCTTTATAATGGCAAGGGTAACGACAGTTATAAAGGCAGTTACTTTTGTCAGGGATCAGCTTACTGGCAGGCCCTTGGAATACTTTATGATACTGCGGGGGACGACACCTATGAAGCCAGAAGATATTCTCAGGGAGCAGGAGTACATCTTTCCGTGGGTGTGCTGCTTGATAAAAACGGAGATGATCTTTACCAATCATGGGGGGTGTCCCAGGGCTGCGGTCATGATTACGCTGTGGGAATCCTTCGCGACTTTAAAGGGAATGATATCTATGAAGCGGAATGGCTGAGTCAGGGGGCCGGAAACAGCAGGGGGATAGGAATGCTTTTGGATGACAGCGGTGATGACAGCTATGACGCAAAAAATAAAAATGTTCAGGGAATGGGTGTCTATGATAACCGGAGGGATGCTGAAAGTCTTGGCATTTTGATCGACAACAGGGGCGACGATCTTTTCAGCTCAGGGATAATAGAAGGAATGCCATGGAAAAGAGGAGCTGTCGGCGGCTGTATGGACAATAAGAATAAACATTTGTCTTTAGTTTTTGACGTACCTGAGATAGTTCTTACGGAAAGAAAGCTGGTTATTAGATCCGAAAAAAAACATCTTAAGACATCGTTCAGCCAGGTCGTGCCTGAGCTTGAGGAAATGCTTTTTCTGGAAAGATCGTGGAAAGAGACGGTAGATCTGCTCTATGCCAAAGGCCCGGACGTTATTCCGCTTTTATTAAATTATCTGGAGATAAAAGATGCTTCTGTTTACTGGACAATAGAAGAAACATTTAAAAAATTTGGAGAAAAACAGATTGATGATATTCATGCTGCAGTTTATCAGTCTGAAACCGGCAAAAAAGAAAAGGCTTTTTTGCTTTACGTGCTGGGTGATCTGAAAAATCTAAAAACAGAAGATCTTTTTTTGGATTCTCTTGGACATGAAGACCCGAAAGTTCAGGCAATGGCATTACGCGGCTTATCTAAACTGGACGCATGTCCCCCAATTGATTTGTGCAGGCATTTTTCGAAAAGCAGTAACTGCGATATTAAAAGATATCTGGGCTTATGCCTGAAAAATTCTGAAGATAAGGACGCTTTATATCTTTTGTGTCTGCTTTTAAAGGATGATAATTTTAATGTACGCTATGCAGCTGCCGGATCTCTAAAGGCAAAAGGGCACCCGGCTGTGCCGTTTTTAAAAGAGTTGATGAAAAAGAAAGGTATGTTAAAATCGGTTTACAGGATGGCAGCGGAAATAATAACGGCGGCTAATGGCGGAAAAACAGCTAATAGCTATTAGACAGCTTCAACGGACCACGAACGACAAACAACGGACCTTATGCTTTTGTTCTGAACTCTCGAAAGCTGTAGGATTTGTGCTCATTAATGTGAAATGTTCTACAGAGGAATAATATGGCCAAAATAAAACTGGAAAATATTAATTTAAAGGCTATAAAATTCAGCCTTTTTTTGAAAGTGATGATAAGCGGATGGGCTCTGTATATCGCTGTTATGAGCGAGGAGACGAAAATCGGGCTTTTATATCTTGTGGTGGCAATTGTTTTTGCCGGTTTTTTTGTGTTTCAGCTGAAGTATTACAAAAAGAAAAAAGCTGAAATGGAAGAGGCTGATTAATACTTTAAAATATGGTTCTTCAACAGAATCTGTGGGTAAAAAAACAATTTACACCACTGAT
>CAYLYF010000163.1:0-6511 GCA_964387595.1 uncultured Thermodesulfobacteriota bacterium
GTTATATAAATATTTCTATGAAAATGCGTACTACATTCAATTAATAAGTTTGGAAAGACGAAACATGAAACAACTGTCATCAGTCGTCACGCTGTTAGTCGCGGTTCTATTCGCGTCCGGATGTGCAACTCACTCCGACTGGACCAAATACGAAATGTGCTTTGGGTTGAGCGCAGATTCAGGACGAACGCAGATCTCGGAGGGACAGTGGCAAGAGTTTCAAGATGACATGATTATCACGAACTTCCCCGATGGATTCACGATCTATACTGCAAATGGATACTGGCGTAGTGTCGGCCAGGAATACCATGAACCATCTCGGATTCTTATGGTCGTAGCTCACGACCGAGAGAACATCAGGGAGAAGTTGAACGCGATTGCGAAAGCATATGCCTTGAGATTCCGCCAGGAAGCTGTTCTAGAGATCAGCTCATCCGTAGCCATTGACTTTCACGCTCAGTCTTCACCATCTGACCCGAAGACGAATCCGAGATGAAGGCATGCCGAACGCTCCGTATGAAACGGACGTCGCTTCGCTCTCGCCGCTCATGCGGAGCGTTATGTGTCAAAATTAAGAGAAATATAATGTCATCACTTATTACAATCAAATCTTTTGACAATGAAGCTGAGGCAGAAGCTGCAAAGGGGTGACTAGAATCTGCTGGTATTTATGCCACTGTATTAAAAGATGCTTGCGGAACTATGGAACCTCATATGCAGCTAACACGCGGTATTGATCTTGAGGTCAAAAAAAAAGATTTGAAGAAATCGAAAGAAATATTAGGATCATTAATCGAAAGCACATCAATTTCTTATGATCCTTCTGAAAATATAGCAGCTGTATGTTCTTTTGTTGCGTGGCTAATTTATTGTGTAGGCGGAACTTTTATTTTTATGGGGTTAACCTTTGGTTGGTCCCGTGTAGTTATAGGTATTTGCATAATTATATTGGGTATTATTATTTCAGCATTTGGGAAAAGCAAGAAAAACAAAACGGCTCAGACAGCCAATAATTAGAAGCACATTACCATCTGCTTCACCGGACGCGCATAAAAACGCGCGCAAAGCGGTTCAGTTCGTGCCACTACCTTGAATATGACTGATGTTAATGTTACTCGTGCTTATAGTAAATGTTTTGCAAATTCAATTTTCAGGATTTCTGCATAGAATAATAAATTGATGTCAGATGAGGTCTGAGATCTGCTGCAAGTTCTGTCAGATCAAGTCCAAACTTTTACACTCTCCTTAGCTCTTTGCTCTTTGCTCATACCCTGTTAGCCAGATAAAACCATACCGGATAAAAAAACCGTCCGTCTCTTTCAGATAATTCCACAATGCCTTTTTTATATAGATCAAAAATATATTCAAAAAGCCCATCCGTTAATAGATCAATATCTTCTTTTATCAGTTCCTTTTCAACGGTCTCAATAATCTTCCACGTAAATCCATTCAGGCTAAGCTCATCCCTTACCCTTTTGGTATTTGCTAAAGAGGAGTGCACCAGATAAAATCTACCGGTCCCTGTTTCTAAAATAATAGATGCTTCCCTTATTATCTTTATGATGACATCTGTTCCATCAATTCCGCCATAACGTTCAGGATTAAAATCTGTACTAAACGGCATTTGCGGCGGAAGCGTAATAATAAGATCAGCTCCTTTTCCCTTAAGCGGTTCAAGTTCAGAACCTTCCATAACCGAAACATTTGAAACATTGTTTAATCCGGCATTTCTAAGCGTGCATTTCAGGGCATCGGGACAGGGATCAATGCAATAAACCTTATTTGCCCCAAGCAGAGATGCAGCAATTCCGATATATCCAGTACCGCATCCCACATCAATCGCAACATCACCCTTATGAACGCTCATAATATTACAGATTGTTTGTGTAAGCAGACCCGGCTTATATACCTTCTCGCCGGATTCAATATGTACCCTAACACTCTGATGTGTGGCCAGTTTTGTCATTATCTAATTATCCGCACCGTAGTTATGTTTTTTTACACTTAAATCCTTGAATCCTCGAAACCTTGAATCCTTAGTTAAACATGTAGCATATCCACGGCATTTTTCACAGTCTAATAATGAATATCAACCTTATCTTCAACCTGTTTTGCGTATCCGACTGCCATCGTTACTGCAACTGGTATTCCAGATTTTATACAATAATCAAAGACTAATCTATCCCTTTTGATCAACCCTTTCTTGGTCAAAGAAAGCCTGACAAACTTATCATCAAAAAATGGATCAGCACCGGCCAGATAAATTACAAGATCAGGTTTTAATGCATCAACAGCCTGAGAAATTCCATTAGAAAGCAAATCAAGATAAACGGAATCCGTGGTTTTATCCTCAAGCGCTATATCAGGATCACTTTTTTCTTTATCATGTGGATAGTTTTTTCTGCCGTGAATGGAAAATGTGAAAATATTTTCATCGTCTTTCAATATGGAGGCAGTCCCGTTCCCCTGATGAACATCACAGTCAATGATAAGAACACGTTTGACCCTGTGTGCACGAACCATATTTCTTGCAGCAACCGCGCTGTCATTAAAGACACAATAGCCCTCACCATAATCTCTAAAAGCATGATGCGTACCGCCTGCAAGATTGATCCCAATACCATTTTCAAGAGCTTCTATGCAGGCATCTATTGTTGCGCCGCTGAACATTCTGGAACGTTCAACCGGCTGCTTTGTCCAGGGCAGTCGAAGCCTTATTAATTCTTTCGGGTTTAGATTTCCGTTTATAAATTTAGACAGGTACAAGGGATCTTGGGCAGCTGTAAGTTCATCATAAAATGCAGCACGGGGAATTAAAAACAGATCATCGTCAACAAGACCTGAATCCGCAATTCTTTTACTTAAGCTTCTGTACTTTTTCATTGGAAAATGATGACCTTCAGGAAGCGGAAGCACAAATATATCAGTATATAACAGTTTCATTGTATCCTTACGGGAATTCAATTCTAATTACTTTGACAAATGATCATTTCTGAAATAAAATTGATAGTTGGTGTAGAGCAAATACAAATAAACAAAAAACTCAAACAGATAAAAAGATAATGGCTAACAAAGAAACATTTTATATAATAAGTTATCGTGATTCTAAAGACAATAAAACACTGGAAATTAAAGCCAAAAAAGTAACGGACTCATCCCTGGGCTTAAGTTTTATTGCAATATCCGACTTTATTTTTGACACATCATCTCTGGTAGTAAACCCTGCAGAAGAGGATCTTAAAAGAAAGCTGGAACACGTTAAAACTCTCCATATATCCATCTATACGATTCTCTCTATAGAAGAGGTCGGCTCTGCCCATAAAGGCTTGAAATTCAAGAAAGATAAATCAAACCTGATCGTCTTAAATTCTACTCAGCAATCTACAGACAAATAAATTACTTAGGATTCAAGGCTCCGAGTGAAAGGCAAAATCCATAAGATGTTTACCACTTGAATCCTGGACCCCTTGGACCCTTTCCAACTAACTTGCTTGCCAATTAATATATTTTAATATATTTTTTTAAAAAATAAATTAAGGTGGTAACATTGAAAGATAATGCTAAAAAGTGGTTTGATCTTGCTAACCAGGAATCTGAATACGGTGAAACAGAAAAAGCCATAGATTATTATTCCAGGGCAATATTTTTAAAAAATGACTATACCTCGGCATACTACAACCGTGCACATTCTTATGACAACCTGGAAGAGTATAAAAAAGCAATTTCTGATTATACAAAAGTAATTGAACTTAAACCCTCAGATCATGAGGCCTTCTATAACAGAGGGCTTTCATTTAGAAAAAGCGGGGAGTATCATAAGGCCATTGAAGATTATTCAAAGGCAATTGTGCTCAACCCTGAATACAAAGATGCATATCATAACAGAGGAAATGCATACTCGCTTTTAAAAATGTATAAAATTGCAATAGAAGATTATTCAATGTCTATCTCTCTTGATCCGGCTTTCCATCTTGCCTATTATAACCGCGGAATTGCAAGGGATGAACAAAAGGACTATAAAAATGCAATTTCAGACTATTCAGCAGCAATTGAACTTAAATCTGATTTTGCACAGGCATATAATAACCGGGCAATAAGCTACCGTCATCTGGAACAGCTTGAAAACTCAATTACAGATTACAACATGGCTATAGAATTGGAACCTGAATATCAGACCGCCCGGGATAACAGAAAGGAAGTCATCGACCATAGAACAGGCATTGTCCTCTCTAAAAAAGGACGATATTACAAGCATTTAAAACATTTACTTAACAAACAGCATAAACCCGAAGATGAAACCTAAAATACTGATCATCGCTGATGTGCCGGGATGGGCTCTTGACAGGACCGCTAAAAATGTAATCGAGCGGCTGGAAAATCATTATTCATTCAAAAAGGTTTTTAATGATCTGGCTGCTGAATCAATAAAAAAAGAAAACTACGATCTTCTTTATATCACCTACTGGCGTCAGTTTACGGACGCTTCTATTAAATCAGACATCCCGCAGCCGGCAATAACAGGAATACGCAGTCATTTTAAATGGGACCAGGGAAATAACCAGCCTCCCTCTGCAAAAATGCTTAAATGTATCGGTCGTTTTAAAGCCATTAACGTACCTTCCCGCATTCTGTATGATATTTTTAAACCTAAACATAATGCCATATTTTATACACCCCATGGTGTAGATGAAAAAATATTTAAACCTGTGGCAAATCCTTTTTCATCACCTTCAGGTGAGCTTATTCTGGGATGGACCGGCTCAAAAAATAATCATCCGAATAAAAGGGGTCTTGATGACCTATTAATACCGGCTTTAAAAGACATTAATGGCGTGACCCTGAAAATTGCCGCCAGGGAAGATAAATGGCGGAGACAGGATGAAATGGTGGACTTTTACAGGAGTCTTGATGCCTATATCTGCACTTCAAGGACCGAAGGCGGCCCGCATCCGATCCTTGAGGCCTCTTCCTGCGGAATCCCTGTTATTTCAACACCAGTGGGGATCGCCCCTGAGCTTATAGAAGATAAGATTAACGGCCTGTTAATTAAAAGAAATATCGATTCGATCCGAGATGCAATTATCAAACTTCGTGATACCCCTGATTTACGAATGACAATGGGTAAAAAGGCAAGAGCAAATATAGAACAAAAATGGTCATGGGATAACCAGGCATTAAAATATATCCCTTTTTTTGATAAAGGGCTTTCCTAAATGGCTTCCAAGCAACTGATTGTTAATGCCGATGACTATAACACTGACCCAGAAAGAAACCGCGGGATCCTTGAGGCTGCGGACAAAGGCATCGTTACCAGCACAACGGTTCTTTCAAATCTTCCCCTTGAACCGGGAACAATTGATACTTTAAAGAATGTATTTAAAAATAGAATCGGGATCCATTTAAACATTACAAAAGGGGCGCCGCTATGCGCCGATTCAAACACACTTACGGATCAAAACGGCCAGTTCTTTGATAAACAAACCGCATGGAAAAAAGCACTCTCAAAGTTATATAACCCGGATGAACTGTTAAAAGAGTTCTCAGCCCAGATCGAAATGCTGCTTGATAATGGAATTGTTCCAGACCATATTGACAGCAATAATCATATTCATGTTTTCCCTGTACTCGCTGATATCACCGCACAGCTGGCGAACAAATTTAACATAAAATTTATCCGGGTTCCCCAGGAGACCTTTAATTTTTCAGATCTAAACATATCAAAAACCTTTATTAAAAAATATTTCATCTATTCATTATCCTTAATCGCTAAAAAATTTTTCCAAAGATCAGGACTTGTTTTTCCGGATCATTTTAGCGGCATTGCTTTTCCGTCTTTGCTCAGCAGAGAATCTATGATTAAATTTATTGATCATCTTCCAAATGGAACAACAGAACTCATGTGTCATCCCGGATATGAATCTGAGCTGAATTCCTTCTCAAATTCAGACAGAAAAAAAGAGATGATTTCTCTAACGGACGGGGCTATAATCTCAGAAATTAAAAAAAACGGTATCAAACTTGTTTCTTTTAATGATCTGAACATATAATTTCAATATAACCTTTATGACCAGCTACAAAACATGACGGTATCAAATCTTAAAACCAGCTTCTATCATAATAGATTTTATTTAATATGGGGTCAGTTTTACACCCGGCCCCTTCACCCTGTGAAATAATCTAAGATCAATCCGCGAAAGCGGATTATTTCACAGGGTAAACCCTCAAATTCTGGAACCCTTTTCTTATGATGCGTATTGCATTAATCAGCCCCTATACTCTGCCCTTAAAACGCGGGAACAGCATAACCGCAGAGCGCATTAAAAACGGTCTGATCAAAAGAGGCTTAACGGTTGAGCTATTTGACTCTTCCAGGGATTGCTGCAAAAAAACAGCGGGTTTTGATCCTGACATAATCCACTGCCTCCACGGGACCAAATCAAATCAATTTCTTTCTGATCTCCCCGATGGCCACTTGAAAATCCCCCACCTGTGGCCGGGTCAAAATCCCCCA
>CAYLYF010000164.1:0-1548 GCA_964387595.1 uncultured Thermodesulfobacteriota bacterium
CAGGAATTAATCTGCCTTTTGAGCCTGTTATTTCAGCCGTATGATTTTTGGGTATCATTTTAAATGCCCAGGACCCGTCTTTAAACAGTTTTGTAATAAAGGACATTACCGGGTGTTTGGGAAGGCTGCTTTTTTTTATTCCGGTGAGGCTGAGAAAGGACTGATTTGCATTGATTTAAGATCATTCATAGAGGCTTTTCACTATCTTGTTTTTTCGGGATTTTTTAAACTATATAATAAAATTCAGTTTTTAAAAACAAAGAAATTACGGTATGGTTATTATCGTAAATTAAGGTATTTTCAGCGTATCATTTTTAAAAGACGGGGAGGCGAAAGTGAAAAAAGAAGATAACAGAAAAAAAGCCGGGAAAATTGTTTCATTATTAAAAAAAGAATACGGACTGACAAGAACATTTCTTAATCATAAATCCCCTTTTCAGCTTTTAATTGCAACGATTCTTTCTGCCCAGTGTACAGATAAGAAGGTCAATGAAGTTACTTTGCCGCTTTTTAAAAAATATAAAAAACCGGCTGACTTTGCAGCTGCAGAACAGGCTGTTCTTGAACAGGAAATACGGCAGACCGGTTTTTTCCGCAACAAAGCAAAAAATCTTATAAGCTGCTCAACAAGGATCTGTGATGTTTATAAAGGGCAAGTCCCGGACAGTATGGAAGAACTTATAACGCTTGCGGGAGTTGCCAGAAAAACAGCAAACATTGTCCTTTCAAGTGCATACGGCATGTCAGAAGGTATTGCTGTTGATACCCATGTGAAGCGGCTTTCTATTCGCCTGGGTTTGAGCTCTGAAAAAAATCCGGACAAGATCGAAAAAGACCTGACATCAGCAGTGAAAAAGAAAGACTGGATTGATATCAATTTTCTTTTGATCTGTCACGGCAGAAAAGTATGCGATGCCAGAAAACCGGACTGTCAGGCATGTGTTTTGAAAAAGCTGTGTCCGTCTGCCGGAGGCGGCGGGCGGATTTAATGAGCAGTTTCAGATAGGGGGGTAAGCCGGGTTTTAATTTTTACAGAATGTTTAGCAGGGTTTTGAAGGGAAACAAAAAGCAGAACGGCTAAGTTATGGAAAAAATCCCGTCATAACTCCGCCAACAGAAAACCGGAAGCAAAAAAGCCTAAGTTTGATAACAGTTTAGGATAGATGTTTGTACCGTGATCTTTATAAAGACAAAATTATCAGAGCCGGGGGCCGCAGGCACAATGGCACCTATGGATTCCGCAAAATGCTGATATATCTGTCCGGCCGTCTCCGCATCTTCGATGATCTCCGCCCTGCCGTAAAGCGTCTGAGGAGCTAACTTTCCGCTGGAATCATAAAAACAGACGGCAACGTTCGGGTTGCCGCGTATTTGGGAAACTTTTCCGCAGTCTTTCAGACTGGGATACCAGATGATGCCCTCATCATCCAGGTAATGTGTCATGGCCCGTAAACGCGGTTCATGGTCTTCAACGCTGGCAAGAAAGGATACCGGATCCATTCTGTGAAGTTTTGTGACGATGGTTAAGCCTAAGGCTGTCATTGTATC
>CAYLYF010000164.1:1648-6507 GCA_964387595.1 uncultured Thermodesulfobacteriota bacterium
TCCTTCAGGTTGTAAAAGCTTGGAAATAATATGTCCGGAATAACACCTTTATGCTGTGTGCTTTCTCCTGATATCCGGTAGAATTTTGCTGTTGTTACTTTAAGTTGGCCCCGGTTAAGGGAGACAAGAGACTGAACGGTTCCTTTGCCGAAGGTCTGACCGCCCACAATAATTCCTCTGCGGTAATCCTGAATCGCTCCGGCAAAGATCTCTGATGCGGAGGCGCTCATACGGTTTACAAGAACCATAAGCGGCCCTCTGTATGAGATCTCAGAATCAAGGTCTCCAAGAATTTCGATGGTGTTTTTTGTGTTTTTGATCTGGACAGTCGGTCCCTGCCGGATAAAAAGCCCGGTAAGGTTATTGGCTTCCTGCAGTGAGCCTCCCCCGTTGTTTCTAAGGTCTACCACCAGGCCGTCGATTTTTTCATCTTTTAGCTCTTTTAAGAGCCTTTTGACATCACGGGTAGTGCTCTTAAAATCAGGGTCGCCTTCATGGTAAGCTTTAAAGTCCATATAAAAAGCAGGAATGTCGATTATTCCTATTTTGTAGATGTAGTCATCTTTTTTAAATTCAAGGACACTCTTTTTTGCTGACATTTCTTCAAGCTTGACCTTGTTTCGGACAATTTTAATTATTTTTGTCTTGTGTTCATCAATGGCATCTTCAGGAATAATTTGCAGGCGGACAACAGTCTCTTTGGGTCCGCGGATCAGCTCGACAACATCATCAATTCTCCAGCCGATCACATCAACGATCTCTTCGTCATCACCCTGTCCCACCCCGGTGATACGATCTCCGGCGTGAAGTTTTTTTGATTTATCAGCAGGTCCTCCGGCGACCAGACTTTTTACTTTTGTATATTCATTTTCAGTCTGCAGCACTGCACCGATGCCTTCAAGGGAAAGGCTCATGTTAATATTGAAATTTTCAGTGGCCCGGGGAGAAAAATATTGTGTGTGCGGCCCGTATATCTGGGTAACGGAGTTGATATATACCTGAAAAGCGTCTTCACTGTTTAGCTGGCCCAGCCGGTTAAGCCGGTTTTTATAACGCTTCAGCAGGATGTCGGAGATTTCATCCGCCGATTTGTCTGAAAGTTTCAGATTTAATACGGTATTTTTAAGACGTTTGCGCCAGAGGTTTTCTCTTTCCTTAATATTTTTTGGCCAGGATTCTTTTTTACGGTCTATGATAATACTTTCATTGACATCAAACCTCATGTTTTCCATGCCGCGTTCAAGGAAATTTATGCTGTAAACGATCATTTCGGTCATGTACTTGTGGTAACGGTTAAACATATCAAAGGCAGGTGCGATGTTCCCTGATCGCAGAGCATTATCCAGCTCAAATTTGTAGGTTCTAAATTCGTCTATGTCCCTGGATAGAAAAAATATTTTTTCGGGATCGAGAGCGGACAGATAGCTGTCAAATATCTTTGAAGACAATTTGTCGTTGATTTCCTGCTGGCGGTAATGAAGTTTCTGGAGATCTTTTATTATTTCCCTGCTCGTTTTTGAATGCTCCTTTAGGGGGGTCAGTTTACTGTAGTAGTCGTTTACCTGAAGCGGTTTAGGAGAAAGAGCATATGACAGATTTGTGCTCAGGCTGATCAGGCAGACCAGGAAAGTGACTAGGCATATTGTGTTTTTATTCATCAGGGTTTAAATCCGTTCTAGGGGCTGGTCAACCGGTACAGCTGTCCGCAGCTACCGGACTATGTCTGCATTTGACTTAACTATGATATTTTTCATTTTTTCTTTTTTATAAAAATTATCTGCAGCAATTTTTGCTTTTGATTCAGTTTTATATTTTCCTATTCTCAGTTTGTAAAAAAGCTCTCCCTTTCTGTTCGTGGTCGAGATGATGTACGCGGGATAACCTTTCTTCCGGAGGCTGTTAAGATGTGCTTTTGCGTAAGAGCGGGTGCCCATGCTGCTTATCTGAAGTGTATAGTATGTCTGTTTGCCCGGTATATAATTTGTCCAGAAATTGTTCTTTGATGAAGTTTTCTTCACCGGTATTTTTACTTTGGGTATCTTCTTTTCAGGTTTGATCTCTTTTACAACGGTACGTTCTTCTTTTTGTGCGGCAGGTTTTTTTACCGGATCTGCCGGCTCAGGTTCTGTGGGTTCTTTTTTAACAGCCTGTTTTTTTACAGGAGGTACCGCCGCAGGTTTTTTTGGCGGATCTTTTAACACGGGTTTTTCAGGCGGTGTTTCCTTTGCTTCTGTTTTTACCGCCGGCTGCTTTTCTTCCTGTTTAAGGATAGACTTCAGGATCTTATCCTCTTTTTTTAAAGCGGTTACTTTTGAAACCGGGGGGACAGGGGGCTGTTTTGTCTTGAGATAAAAGACCCCGGCTCCGGCGGCAATGATTAAAAAGAATATAAATAAAAGTACGGGTACTGTCTTTGATGTTTTTTTGGGCTCTGTTTCTTCCGGAGAATCATCAATAACTTCGTCGTCCTCCTCCTCTTGCTCGTCTTCTTCTTCATCCTGCATCCCGGTTTCAAAGTCAATTTTAAAAGCGCTTTCGTCTTCACCCTGTTCTTCAAGTTGTTTTTCAAGTTCTTCTTCCGGGCTGCTGTTGTCTTTTTTATCGCTGTTGAGGATGCTGTCGATATCTTCGAAGAGTTCTTCTGTCTCTTCATCAGTATCATAGGCGGAAGGTTCCGGGGAGAGAATGCAGCTGCATTCCGGGCATACCTTTAACTCCTGATCTTTTATTTCAAAACCGCAATTGCGACAAAACATAATGCGCTCCTTTTTATGTTAATTTATTACAGTCCGGGATAAAAGAATTTTTGTCATCTGTCTAAACGGTGTTTACTGGCTGTGTTTTTATAAGTCGGTAATAACAATAATGCGATGTGCATCAGGCCGGTAAGATCATAAAGGGCCTGAAACAACCCTGTTTCTCCCCTCTTTTTTGGCCTGGTAAAGAAGTTTGTCTGCTGTGTTAATGATCTTTTCTGTATAGACCTTTGTTTCGAGAGTGTCAGGATCAAAGCCTGTTACGCCGAAGCTTGCTGATACGGAAATTTTCTGTCCGCAAATATCAATTTTGTGTTCGGCAACGGTATTTCGAAGTCTTTCAGCAAGGCAGGCTGCGTCGTTTAGCGATGTTTCCGGCAGAACAATGATAAATTCTTCTCCGCCGTATCTGTTTATCCAGTCAATCTCTGTTCTTATGGAACTGTTTATGCACTTGACAAATTCGGTCAGAACAAGATCTCCGGTCTGGTGTCCGTAAGTATCGTTTATTTTTTTAAAGTGGTCAATGTCACAGAACACAATGGAAAGGGGCCGGTTATATCTTCTTTCCCTTGCGACTTCCTGGGGAAATTTTTGGGTCATATATCCGCGGTTGTAGCATCCGGTAAGCGGGTCTGTTACCGAAAGTTTTTTAATTGCGACATTTGCCTCTTTTAAAGATCTTTCAAGGGACAGGATGCGTTCCGCAGTATTAAGACGTGCGATCAGTTCGGCATTGTTTATGGGTTTTGTCAGGTAATCATCCGCACCGGCTTCAAGTCCCAGGATGATATCTTCCTTGTTGGCTTTGGCTGTTGACAGAACGATGTAGACATAGCCGGTTGTAATGGTCTTACGGATGGCGCGGCACAGGGTGGGGCCGTCCATTTCAGGCATCATCCAGTCGGTAATGACAATGGGAAAAAATCTTTCATTGAACATTTTCAGAGCTTTCTGGCCGTTTTCAACACAGACTATTTCATGTCCTGCTTTTACAAGGGTTTTTTCCAGAAGTTTCCGGGCGACAGGGTTGTCTTCCACAACCAGGATGGGAAAATTTTTTCCAGGCATTTTCTCTTCCACAAGTTCTTAATATTAATCCAAGGCTCGTTTTTTTATTTGACAATAAACAATAAACATAACATATAGGAACCTGTAAGAACAGCTTAAATTATTATAAATTATTGGTTGTCTGATAAAACGGAACATGCCAAGTGTTGGTCGGAATCATGCCACGCATACACCGAATCCTGGTTCGGGGTCAAGTGGCATGTCTCTAAAAGAATCAAATTTAACTACCGAGTTATTCCGTAGCTTGCTGCGGGGAGTATCCTTTATCAAAGATTTAATTGAGAAGTGCTGCGTGAATCCTGTTAAAACAGGGCTTCGGTATTCGAAAAAGATTCCGATAAAATGGCGGGTTAAGACTTGCGCTCAGGGATCTATTTTAGACAAGTAAATCAAGTATTGTTCCGAGCATTTCACCCTGTGTTCTTATTACCGCTATATTTGCACTGTAGCCGTGCTCTGCGATCTGAAGCTATACAAATTCTTCGGCAAGGTCAACGTTTGAGGCTTCCTGAGATTCTGCGCCCCCGGGCAGACCGTCAGACCGGATAAGTCTGGCGCCTGCTTCGGTTGATTCTGTAATGTTCATCTCCGGTTGTCCTGAACCGGATGATGCAGCTGTTGCACGTGAAGCTTTAAAGCCGGCTGTATTGGCATTTGCAATGTTGTTTGCTGCTACCGCAGCTCTCACAGCATTTGAGCTCATGCCGGAGATTGCGAATGAAAAAGCGTCAGACATTATTGCCTCCGTAATTTAAAGATAATCACCGCGGTTAAATTTTACAACCTCAGCAGTTGATCTTATAAGTGCATCATTGAGCATCCCCTTTAGTTCATTATTGTCTGTAAAGGATTCAGACATGATGCCAAGCTCTTCTTTTTCCTCAACCGGAGGTATCAGCAGAACGTCAGACGTCCTTTGTACAGATAAAGACGGCTCAATGCCCGGTTTTGAGATATTCAGATCCTCTATTTTTTTATTTAACCTAAGCTGAGCGATTTTCAGCCTAAAAAAAAACCCTCAGAGTGAAAGAG
>CAYLYF010000165.1:0-6489 GCA_964387595.1 uncultured Thermodesulfobacteriota bacterium
TTCAAAATTACTTATGATTATGGTAACAGTTTAGAAAGAAAATTATTTGAAGGTCTTATCGCAAAATGTTGACTTTTGAATACCTCTGAAATATTAAGGTTAACGAGAGTAATCTTGATTATGCTTTAGGCAGCTTAGATAAGTAGTTTTAAAATGACTCACATATGTTTTTAATTAAGGCAAAATAAAGATGCGTATTTTAATAATAGAGGATGAGAAAAAAACTGCCGCTTTCCTTAAAAAAGGGCTTATGGAAAACGGTTTTGTTGTTGATGTGGCGCACACCGCTGAAGAAGGGTTGTTGCAGGAACATGAGTCAGATTATGCTCTTGTTATCCTTGATGTAATGCTGCCTGATAAAAGCGGTTGGTTTGTTTTTAAAGAAATACGGAAGAAAGATAGCAATACCCCTGTTCTCTTTTTAACCGCCCGAGACAGTGTGGAGGACCGTGTTAAGGGACTTGAACTCGGAGCAGATGATTATCTGGTTAAACCTTTTGCTTTTTCTGAACTGCTTGCCCGTGTCCGGGTTGTGCTGCGCAGATCTCCGGTGCAGCAACCTCAAACAATAGAGATTGCAGACCTGCAGATTGATCTTTTGAAACGAAAGGTCAAACGCGCCGGGCGGCAAATAGAGCTTACTCAAAAGGAATTTGTTCTGCTGGCCCTGCTGGCACAACGTTCAGGTGATGTCCTTTCCAGGACTATGATCGCTGAGCAGGTTTGGGACATGAACTTTGACAGTGATACAAATGTCGTTGATGTTGCCATCCGCCGCCTACGATTAAAAGTTGATGATCCTTTTGCCAGTAAACTCATACACACCGTGCGAGGGGTGGGTTATGTCCTTGAAGAAAAGTAAAAAGTCACACATGCCGCAGTCCTATTCTATTGTTACGCGTTTGACCTTTGCGTATGCCCTTACTGCTTTTGGAATGATGACACTAACAACCGGATTTTTATATTACGCCCTATTTACAAGCCTTAAAAGCAAAGACGAGCGTTATTTAACTGATAAAATATCACACTTTCGAAGCATCATAAAATCATCCCACTATGATGTTCAGGAACTTGAGCAAGAAGTAAAAAAAAGAAGCATTTACCAATTCAATAAATATCTTGTGAAAATAGTAGACGCACAGGGCAAAATAATTATAACGTCAGAAACAAGCGATATGATTGATATGTTGCCATTTACCCCTACTCATGAAGTCGATGAAAAACCATTGGCAACCGAAAGGTTTAAGTCAGATGCTGGTGAAGTCTTTATATTGATGTCAGCCTGGGCTGAGTGTCATGACTGTGTTGGGCACAAAGTGCTTATTAATACTGCTCTTAATATCACGGTTGAAGAAGCAATTCTCAAACAGTATCGAAAACAAATATATCTGGTTTTGTTTATTAGTGTGTTGCTGGCTGGTGTTACCGGAATGTTTATTGCCCGTCGTGGTTTAAGCCCTTTAAGGCGTATTGCTGTTGTTATTCAACGCATCAGGGCTTCACAGCTCAATGAAAGACTTGCCCCGGCCAAGTGGCCTCAGGAACTTACGGTTCTTGCAACATCATTTGACGAGATGCTTGACCGGTTAGAAGATTCTTTTACAAGACTTTCGCGTTTTTCAACAGATATTGCCCACGAATTAAGAACTCCTCTCAATAATCTCACGGGAGAAACGGAAGTTGCACTCACTAAAACCCGAAACATAGAGGACTATCAGCAAATACTCGAATCAAGCCTGGAGGAATATACACGGCTTTCGCATATGATTGAAGGGCTGCTCTTTTTGGCACGTGCTGAAAATACAGATATTAAACTTGACAGAACTGAGGTTGACGCTCTTAAGGAAATACAGGATATTTTGGAATATTACGATGCTTTGGCTGAAGAAAAAGAAATTCACGTGCAGTGCAGCGGGCAAGGATCGGTTTATGCTGATCCGCTTCTGCTTCGCAGAGCAGTGACCAATATCCTTTCAAATGCATTTAGGTACTCGCCTTCCAGCACTAATATCCACATCGATGTTCAAGAAGAGAGTAATCAATTTTTAGTCATTTCAATCAGTGACAACGGTATTGGAATTGAAACTGAAGAGTTGAATAACATTTTTGAACGATTCTATCGTACACCCGGCGCTAAATTTCACGACACGAAGGGAAGTGGGTTAGGGCTTGCAATTGTAAAATCCATTATGGATCTGCACGGCGGAACAATAGATGTACAAAGCAAGCCCACACAAGGTACCACAATTCTCCTCAGCTTTCCCGCAAAAAAACTCCCCGAATAGTCATTTTTCATTACACAAATGTAATAATTCTGTCATTCTTCTGTAAGGTTCTCCCAGTATAATTGTAATAAAAGAAAGGGGTAAAGGCTATGTCATGACTTCCCCCCTCTTTGTCCTCTGGCATAGCCCCCTTTTTTATAATTATTTCAGTTTAATAATGCAGGAGATAGCACAATGACTATTTTATTCAAATATTTAACGATTATCGTCTCCACTGCTGTTACCGGAAAATTCATATACATACAGCATGTTTTTTATAAGTATAACAGGAGCATGCCGGAGGAAATAGGAAGATATTACGAGGCATTTCCTTATGCTACTTACGATTCCTTCCTGCTTTTTTGAAGACAGAGCCGGTATTTAATAAAATTCAACAAACCTGAAGTTATTAAAATAGATATGGATAAGAAAGAGATGGGTCCGGATAAATTCATTGAGCTTGATGTTAGAAAACTTAAAGGTATAGAAGCAGAACGTAAAAGGCTTTTAGAAACTGCAATGCAGGAAAGTCCTGACCTGCACTTTATGTGCTGTCCGCGATGCAGCCGGTCTCTTGATAAGAAGATTATTTCAGACATAAAAATCGTGTTGTGTAAACAGTGCAGGGGAATCTGGATAGACAAAAAAAGTCTTTCCAAGGTGTTAAGATTTTCTGGAGATATGACAGAAAGCTTCCTTGATCAACTATAAAATAATTATCAACAATTTTAAATTGGAGAAAAAAGTGAGACCGGGACCACCAAGAATACCGCGGCAAAGGCATCTAACTATTAATAATATACGCGACCCCTATCCCGTGCTGTTAAAAAACCTTAAAATATTGGGATGGTTCGTCTGCGCAATACTTGTTGTGGGTCCTGTCATCCTTTTTTTGATCCTTTAATAGGTTCTGTATCTGAGAAACATGAAAATGTTTTAACCAGCTTAATAGGGAGCTGTCATAAATAGAACAAAAAAGCGGTATCATCCCCTGCCAATGTGTTTTGAAAAGATAAATTTAAGTTGGATTGTATGATGACTTTAATGAAAAGGACAAAGGACGTAGATTCCTTTACCCAACTTATATATGAAGCGCTCGAAATCATTGAAAGGGAAAGGCAAAAGGAACTGTTGATAAATTTAATTTCAGATGCCGTCCTAAATACGGAAGACACCTGAAAGAAATCAAATTATTTTTAATTTGAAATCATAATCTAAAGGAAAGTGCTGTCATGAGAAAGAAAATTAGAATTTTTAATGTTCTATAATTTGTTTGAACTTTCCTATATTCAAAGAAAGGGGCAAGAGAGTATAATCTTTACTAAAATATCAGGGGGCAGAAATCCATGGAATCGAATGAAATTTGGTTAATAGTAACCCTCGGGGTATTAATAGTCCTTTCAGCATTTTTTTCCGGATCAGAAACTGCCTTGATTAGCAGCGGCCGAATAAAGTTGAACCTGCTTGCTGATAAAAAATTACGGGGAGCAAAACTGGCCATGTTTTTAATGAAAAACCCTACTGATGTGTTGGCAACCATTCTAATGGGGAACAATCTGGTCAACGTCATGGCAGCTGCCGTAGCAACAGTCTTGCTGGGCCCGGTTTATGCTACGTTGCTGGTGACGCTTCTACTCTTGATTTTTGCTGAGGTAACCCCCAAGACTCTAGCTGCTTATGATCCGGAACGTTACGCCTGCCGGGTTGCAGGCCCGGTTTACTTTTTGGGAATATTCTTCAAGCCGGTAGTGTGGATAGCAACCAGACTAACCGATCTTTTGCTCTGGCCGGTTCTGGGCGGAACTCGTAAACGCAAGCATAAGCTATCACGGCAGGAACTGCTGATGGCTATTCGGTTAGGCGGGCGGGATGGTGAGTTGGAACCCGCTGAAGCACGAATGACCCGGGAGATACTTTCTTTGAAAGATACACCGATATGGCAATTGATGATCCCCATCAAGGATATTGACGGTATCAACGAGTCTGCTTCTTTTGACGAAATAATAATGGAAGTCACCAAAACCGGCAATACTCGTTATCCTGTTTGTCGCAACAAACTGAAGGAGCCCATAGGCTTACTCTTGGTCAAGGATCTTTTGATACATCGCGAGGGAGCTCAGGAAAACTGGAGAAAATATGTCCGGCCGATTATACGATGCCCTTCGAGTCTTGAGGCTGATGAGCTTTTGCGAGATATGCAGATCCAGTGCACTCATATGGCTGTCGTGGAAGATACGGCAGGCCAAGTGGTAGGCATCGTAACCATGGAAGATATCCTGGAGGAGATAGTGGGTGAGATACAGGATGAGTTTGATGATGAAGGTGAGCTGATCCGTGAGGTTAGTCCTGGGCGATATACAGTCCAGGGTCTGGCAGAGGTTGATGATCTTTGCAAAGTAATAAATGTTGACATGGGTCAAATTGACGAGCATCTCACCCTTGCGGAATGGTATGCCAAACGAACCGGTGAGACGAATAGTCAGTGCCGACGTATCAAAGTTAAAAATGCTCGAGTAATTGCCAGAAGACCCGGCCAATTTGAAATTCTGATCAAGTGACAGATTTAAAATGCACAGAGATGACTCAACAGGGCAAAATATTTTTGGCAAAAAAGACGGCGCTGTCGGTTTCAAAACCAACAATGCCGGAGGGCTGCTGGGTGGTATCAGCAACGGAGATGAAACCGTTATCCGTCTTGCGGTTAAGACAACACCAACGGTTAGCGTTGTCCAGGACAGCGCTAATATGTCCAAAATGCAGATTGAAAAGCTTGAACCGATTACGCGGCATGACCATACCTTGCTCGGAAGGATCTATCCTGTGGTTGAGTCCATGGCGGTAATTACCCTCGTGAATGCCTTAATGATGGCCAGAGGTTATAATAATGTCTGTCGGGTAAAAAACAAGTGGCGAGAAATTTAATTTTCCTGTCGATCTGAGGATCTTGTCTGATAAGTCCTATTAACCACTAAGGAGAGTAATGATATGATTTCAAAAATGAAGGTACTTATAGAGGAGAGTATATGAGTGAGGAGCAGAAGGTGAAATGGTATAATCATCGTGCAAAGGTAATTTTTTCTCTGCAGGCATTCCCACCGTTAGGCATTTATGCCTTGTTGCGAAGTTCTGCCTTTACACCAAAGCAGAAATGGTTGGTGGCTTTGGGAATTACAGCACTTATTGGCATATTTATTTATTCCGGTATAGGTGCAAAAATGAATCAGTTCTTTTTCAGTCTTTTCACCTGACATACGATGCCTATTGGTTATAACATGAAAAACGTTTTTAATGCGGATAAAAAAAAGAGTGCCATGATGACTAAATTATCAAAAATTCCAAATCGCAGGAAGTTAGAAAAAAACTACAGAGCAAAACTTCCCGCTCTTGAGAAGACTCTTAATAATCTTCAAGAAATGTTCAAGCATGAGCTGGAACAAATGGGACTACATCCTACAATAAAATCAAGGGTGAAAACCTTTGATAGTTATTATGATAAGATCTTGAGATTGCTGTCAAAGCAGGTAAATCAGAAGGGGGCCCTTGATATTTATGATTTGCTGGGTGTGCGAATTGTGTGTCCGTTTCTTGATGATCTGAAAATAGTTGAAAACCATGTTAAGCAAAAATACGATGTGGTTCAGATCGAACATAAAGGAAGCGAGCACTCTTTCAAAGAATTTGGCTACAAATCAACCCATTTCCTCATAAATGTACCGAAGAACATGATGGTTCAATATAAGACTAAAGGTCCGCTGCTTTGTGAAATACAACTTCTCACTATCCTTCAGGACGCATGGTCTGAAGTTGAGCATGAGTTAATTTACAAAACAGACTTTAGCCCTTTTGATGAACCCATGAAGCGCAAACTGGCAGCACTCAACGCTAACCTCTCTCTCGCAGATACGCTTTTTCAAGAAATAAGGGATTATCAGAGAAAACTCCAAACGGAAATGTACAAACGCCGTGAAAGTTTTATGGATAAAGTTCAAAAACCTGCAGCAATTTCAACCTTAACCGTAGAACAGGGCACTAATTCGTCAGACTCTTCTGTCAAAGAAAACAAGGGGTCTAAAGATTATGATCTTTTGGGTAAAAGTGTTGATGATCTTTTGGTCGATGCGCTTGCTGCACACAATACGGGACAATTCAAAGAGGCAATTGTAATTTATTCATTTATTCTGAAGCAAGATTTCACCGAACACATTAAATCTATTATTCATATACA
>CAYLYF010000166.1:0-6480 GCA_964387595.1 uncultured Thermodesulfobacteriota bacterium
TCTCTTTCCAGCTATTACCAATTAAAAGCCGGTTCTCTAAATTCACAATATCTTCCTCCTGTTTGCTATATATACATACTATGCTATAATAACTTTTGCTTTAACAACTTATATATTTTTAAAAGTTAAATATCAAGTAAAAGGGGGCGAAACGGGTTCGACGGGGGTAACTGAAGCGTTAACTGCATGTCGAGGTTCCTACAGACTCGTTAAAAAGGTAGGACAATATATAATCGCAGACGATTATAACCAAGCTCTGGCTGCTTAGATAGTCAGCGTGCCACCTGTCTACTCCTGTGAGACAGAATGGGGCGTAATTAAAGCAGGATAGCGGCAGATTTGCTCCTAAGGATACTGCGGCGAAACTTAACTTGGGATAGTTTTTGAGATATCCAGCTCTGGGGAGATCAAAAAAGCGAAATTTCAAAACTTGAGCTATGCATGTAGACGTTACCGTGGAATACTTTCGGACGGGGGTTCGACTCCCCCCGCCTCCATACCCTATTTTAAAGTAATTTTAAATACTTAACCTTTTTCATACCCTTAAAAAAGCGTCCCTTTACCGTCCCCCTGAACGTCCCCCTGAACGTCCCCAGGGCAATAAAAAAAGCCGGGTAAAAAAACAAGGCCCTTTTCAAAAAAAAAGTTATTGACAAAATCTTATCATGTGCTAATATATGTCTAATAGTTAGACAATAGACAAAAATAAATGTCATGGAAAACAAAGAATACACTACGTCAGATGTTTTAAAAATGTTTGGTATTAATAGAAGCACCTTTCAGAGTGCCTTAGATAAGGGATTTATTGAACCTTCAATAAATAAATCAAGTAAACAAGGCGAAAGTAATAAGTTTACAATAGAAGATATCTATTTGATTGCCTGTTATCAGCAGATGGTTAAAAATACTCTCCAGAGAAAAACAGCCGCTACTTTTATAAAGAGTTTAGAAAAACAAAAAGAGTTATTTTCAGAATTGATAAAAAACAATTCTATAAAAAATTATGTTGTGCTATTTGTTGTAAATTGGTCAAAGTTTCATCCCGGAGAAGATGATACAGCAGCAATTTTATTAGATAGAGTTGGTACGTTGAGAATGCTTTTTGATGATGAACCAGAATACGTTTACATGCTCAATTTAAAAACAGTTTATTTCATAGTAAATGCGGCTTTAAAAAAAATATAGCACAACAGTAACATTTTTTTTAGCTCTTGAATGTCAATAAATTAAACATTCAACAATAGACAATAGGAGGTACAAAAATGAGAAACAAGGGCCTAAGGTTACAGATAATAAAACGGTTTGAGAGCCAGTCCGACTTCGCAGTGGCAGCCGGATGCGATGACACGATGGTATCAAAAGTTGTAAACGGAAGGCGCCAGCTAAGCCCAGAACAGCAAAAAGAGTGGTCAGAGCTGCTTAACTGCTCCATTAATATTTTTAAGGATTGATTTTGTGAGCAGTAATCGAAAGGCCCGACGATTGACAAGTGAACCATTTGTAATGCTCGAATACCGGGTATTGGATTGCCCGGCATATCGGAAGTTAAAACCAAGTTCAAAAATTGTTTATCATCAACTTCGCAGGTTCGCTGGGATTGGAACACATCTGGAAAATGTTAATCAGCCTTTTAAAAGTTCTTATACCATTCTAAAAAAACATACCGGGTTTGCACTTTCGACAATAGCAGCAGCACTTAGACAGCTTGAAAACATAGGCTTTTTAAATCGTATAGATAGAGGCGGTAAAAGTGCGCAGGGTAATCATTGCGGAGTTTGGAAATTATCTGATCGTTTTTTAAAATTTGGTTGTTCTGATGAGCTCCCTGGGAAGTTGAGAAAAGAGAAACACCCCGGCTGTTTTGGACACAAAACAGAGGAAAAAAACAAAGCTGAAAAACAGCTAAAACTTGTAAAAGCGAGTTCGTAAAAATAATCTCTGGGTATGAAATTCGTACCCACTTGATATGAAAAGCGTACCTATAAAGACAAAAAAGGAGCTATTTTTTGACAAAAAAGAGGCGTTATTGGGTATGAAAATCATAGAGTCTAAAGACTCTTCCCCTCCCTACCCCTTAAAGTTTAAAGTTGATGAAAGTTGATTGTTGAGCGTGTTCTGAAGTTAATGAAAAAAAATAAGTTAGATTTTAAAATTTTAGAAAAGAAACAAAATGAAACAAATTGAAACAAAAAAACTAACATTTACAGCAAAACAGCGCAAAGCCTTAACCTGCCTTTTAAGCTGTTCAAACTTGAAAAAAGCAGCAGAGGCAGCCGGATGCAATAGATCTTCGATTTATCGTTATATGTCAGACCCGGCCTTTAATAAAGAACTTAACCGCTTACGGTTCTTTCAACTCTCTCAGGCCGCCGGATCTTTACAACAAAATGCTGAAAGGTCCGCCGTTATATTGTTCGAGATTGCAGAGGATAAAGAAGCCCCCACTTCTGTTCGATTGTCAGCAGCCAGAACAATTCTAGAAGCCGGGATCAAATTCGCAGAAACTACTAATCTAGAAAATCGCTTATCAGAATTAGAAAGGTTGGAAAATGAATAATCTCTCTCAGCGGTTAAAAAAGTTTGAAAATAAAAAGCACTTTGACAATAAGGATCTAAGAGAGTTGGAACGAATAGGGGCCGAGGTGAAAGCCGGGATTACAGAACTAGGCATAGACCCTAAACAATATGACTTTAGCGATTACATAGGAATAATGAGAGCCTGGGTTGCAGGTTTAGACGCCTATCTTTTAACAAACTACGTTGATAAAGCAGGGAACCCTATTCCGGCTAGTGAAATGCTAAAAAGAATAGAATCATACAAAACAACCAACCAATAGGAGAAAAAACAATGAGTAAATTCACTAATCTTGACAAATTATTTCCAACAACAGAAATAACCCCAGAGCAAGAAGAGCGCCTGGCAAATACCTACTCCCCCCTTGACGAGGCTCTAGGCGTTCTTGTGGCTGCTGAAACAAAGGCAAAGGAACAGACCGACAGGTTAAGGCCAGACTTAAGGCCTGAGACTCTAAGAGCCACCTTACTTCCCGAGATTAGGAAAGTTGAAGCCCTACTGGCAGAGCAACAAAAAAATATTTCAGCCTCAACGGCTTTGTTATCAAAAGAGACCCGTTCTGTAGCCTTCCCAGAACCAACGAAACAAAAAACGGATATTGAAAAGCTTTCAGATATTCTAATTCAAAAAGAAATACGCGATTTTTTAAACTCGCAAGAAAGCAGCATGGAAAAAATAACTCTTATAAAGGAACAGTTAGAACAGGGAAACGAAAGCTATCTTTTAGCAGCAGAGACTGACCCCTGTAAAAAGACAATACCGGCCGATTACTTAACAAACATGCGGCAATCATTTGATGTTGAGATTGTAAAAAGGGAAGCCCCTGAAGAACTGAAGCAGCAGCAACAGCAGGAACAGGACGCCAAGGACCATTCGTTCCGAGCCTGGCATATACAAAGAAAGCTAAAGGAGAAAAGGACAAAGCTAGGTACTGGGCCTAAATCTTTAATCAATAAGACCTTTGAGGAAAAGAAGGCTTTTATTGCAGAACATGGCCAGGAAGCATATTTTCAAGAGATTAATTTGTAAGCGTAACCCCCCCCCCCCCTGGGCTTTCAGCCTGCAGTCAGCCTGGGGGGCCTTACATTTTTAGTGTTATTTTGAGGTGAAAAATGGCCTGTATATAGACACGATTTTTAAAACCCTTGTCTATATACAGTCGGCTGAAAATAGCCAGAAAAAGACAAGTTAAAACAATAGTTTAAATCAGGTTTACATAATGCTATTTATCAGACGCTATTAATAGTTTATGAAGTAATTACAATAATTTAGGAAGTAGAAAAGGCTTAAAAATGAGTATTAAGGGTTGATTTTTTAATAAAAAACCATGTCCACAGGTAGTATGTTTTTAAAAACACACAAGAGGCAAAAACCAGTTTGAAAAAACCAAACTTGACAGAATTTGAAAATCATATATATCATGCTCCAGACGATAATGAAAATTGTTTCTGGATGAATATGATTATTAAAATTAGAAGTAAAGAAGTGTGTGTCAAGTGCGGTAGTAATTTTAAGTTATCTAGCCGGGGGCTTGCCTGCCCTGAACATCCCAGGAGTAAACCTAACAACTACTTTCTTGATTGGTTTTATAATGGTGAACGGTTCAAGCTATATGGTTTTGATAGCTTTAACGGAGCAGTAGAAAAAGCCGCTTCAATAAATCAGGAAATAAAAGATCATAAGTTTAGGCCGGAGCATTACAAAGGACAAAAGGCAAAGATAAATAAAAAATATGCTTTTGATTTGAGATATGCGGCATGGATTAATATTAAAAAACTTTCTGTTAAGCCGGCCTATTATCGAAAACTAAAACAGTATGAAAAAGAATTTGTTTCTTACTTTGGCCATGAGGATATAAGGACAATCGGCAATGATCGCATAGCCTCTTATTATGAGTCTTTGATCGGTAAAATCAGCAATAAAACTATTTACAATAAGTTGGGTGTGCTTCATTCCTTTTTTAAAGCCCTTTATGACCGGGAAGCAATACACAATATGCCACGCTTTGAAAAGGTGAAGTTTGACAAACCGGCCCCGGATTGGATCAGCGAAACAGACCAGGAAAAGATTTTGTCTTTCATGCCTGAAAAACATCATGCGATTTTTAGATTTATGTTTTTAACCGGATGCAGGCATGGTGAGGCTAGGGCAGTTCATTGGGATGATATAGACTTTTTTAACAATACCATAACGATAAAACATAACTTTTCCGATTCAGTTTTAACTACTCCAAAAACAGGAAAAACAAGAGTAATACCTTTACCCGAACCTTTAAAAGATGTGCTTTTAAAACACCCCAGGACGCTTCACAGTCCGTTTGTTTTTAATCTTAATGGTAAGCCCTACTATGAAAGCAGCATAGGGAAAATATGGCGGCCTGCCTGCAATAAAGCCGGTATTGAAAACATTAAAGCATACTCAGGGACTCGCCATTCTTTCGCCAGTCATGCCATAAATGATGGATACTCTTTAGAGATCATAGGCGAAATTTTAGGTCATTCAGATATTAGAACCACAAAAAAGTATGCTCATGTTTCACTTGAGGCCATGAGAAAGCTCATGGATCGCAGATAATAAAGTTATATTATGACCGTCCCCCGAACGTCCCTCTGACCATAAAAAAACCGAGTAAAAAAAACATTTTTTTTGTGTTGTATATTCTTATAGATATTGGTAATGATGTTAAAAACATACAATTAGAGGGGGAGTTATGAAAAAAAGAACCGTCTTTATATTTCTAGTGCTATTAATCTTCGTTTCAAAAACTGCATATTCTCAAAGCATTGATGCTCAGTCCATGGGGGCAGAACTTTTCTCAGCTCTTGAATTATCAGATATTCAGTTTTTCAATGACCACTATAAAGAAACGCCACTATATCTTATAGAAGAATTTGAAGAAGCGCTTTCAAGTGATAAATGGAGCAAGCTTAATGATTATCTGTATGATAATAATTTATTTATAGAAGTTGGTAATGTTTCGGCTCTACAAATCACGAGCGGTGAACTTATTGTTGTACCTTTAATAAGCGAAGATCCAGAATGGGGTTCGTATTTGACTAAAAAAGATATCGAACACAAAGATAAATATACAATCAAAAACTTTCTTGCATATTTATATGATCAGGAATATGGAGATACATTTTTCTTTCTAGAGCTTCTAATAGAAAAAAACAATATTTTTGGTAGCAAGTTAAGATGGGTTTTTCCTGCAAACACAGGCTATGAGGCATCATTGTCGTATCCTTTTTTCAAGGAAATAGATATTATCTCTGAGCGTAACCCTTTTCGTAGTGCAGGTCTTTATGATCTATGGGCAACATATTGTATTATTGTACTAAGTATTGCGCTTGTAGTTCTTGTTGTAGGACTTGTTGTCCTCATATTTACACTTACCTTTATATTTATTTTTATATTTTTCCCTGGCGCTATGGAGTTTATGATTGCATTAGGGGTAATCATTTGCGCCTTAGGAACGGTTATTATTGCTGGTCCAGGTATAATCTGCATTCTCTTTGCTCCTTAATAGGCTAGAGCAAGCTTAATATTTTATTTATTTGTGACCGTCCCCCGAACGTCCCTACTTAAAAGGTGTGATTGTTTTCAGCCAGTGTTTACAAGGGTTTTATAATATGGTTGTGGGGTTCGACTCCCCCCGCCTCCATCCTTCGCTTCGAAACACAGTTGAGAAAAGAAGGATGTCGCGCTGTAGCCATCTGGCGTAAACGGGCCTCTTTTAATGTTTAGAAGCTACGGCTCGGCCCATCTACGCTAAAGCTACGACGGACAGGCAGGCCATAAAAAAACACTTCGAAACACAGTTGAGAAGAGAAGGATGCACACCAAAACTGGAAATTAAAATTTCTATTATGTCTATATTCTTGAATCTATAAATTCTCCCAAACACT
>CAYLYF010000167.1:0-6335 GCA_964387595.1 uncultured Thermodesulfobacteriota bacterium
GGAGTTGAAAGGATCGCCGCCTAAACCTCTAAACACAACATTTGACAATAACTCCGGAACATGACAAGTTGGTTAAGAAGGTTGAGTGCTTGCTTGGTGATAAGGGTTATGAAAATATAAAAGCGGATCTGTCGGATCGTGAAAAGCCTGAAAAAATTGTTTGGCAGTCAACCGGAAAGGGGTTTATCCCGGATGTGACTGTGTTTAAGGATGATTTCAGGATTTTTGAAGTTGTAACAGCCGCTTCTATTTTAGATGAGAAGACTGATGATACATGGAAGCTTTTTTCTTCATATGCTGAGGTGAACGACGCTATGTTTTATGTTGTTTTTCCGAAGGGTTTAGTTTTAAAGGTGAAAAAAAAGATAAACGAACTGGGTGTTGATGCCTGTTTGTGGGAAATTTAGAACTTAAATTTAAAAAAAGGTGATCTTGATAATGCCATGAAATATCTTGATAAGGCAATGATTATCTATAATAAGGTTTTTCATCTGTCGAAAAATCAAAATGTTTTGAAGGAGCAGGTAGCTGATCTTTGTATCGAAACAGGTGCCAGTTCATATGCAATAAAACTGTTAAATGAACTTATTTCCGTTGACAGGGAACGGCCGGACCTGCTTTTTAAGCCGGGAGTTTTGTTTGAAAATAAAGGTGAAGGCGCAAAGGCTATCATACACTTTAATGAAGCTTTGATGATGGATAGAGAAAATATAGACATAAAACTGCATCTGGCAAGAATCTATCTTGAGCAGGGAATGATAATACGGGCGGAGAAACCCTTAAATGAGATATTGAAAAAAGATCCTGATCATAAAGAAGCAAAAAAGCTGCTTCGCCAGTGTATCTAAAGAAGATGGAGACACTGGTTAACAGAAAGGTAATTAAGGAGACTTGACATGACGAATGACAGGAAGTTTCTGGAGGCGCTGATTTCGATTATAGGCATTTCCAACAATAAGAAACTGACGCTGGAAAAAGAGTTGAATAAGATACTGCTTGTAATTGTGGACTGTCTGAAGGTTAAAAGCGGATCCATCCTGCTTTTAAATGGAAAAGGGATGATGGAGGTTGCTGCCTCAACAAAATCCAGAATTGTCGGTGTAAAACAGTCTCTTGATGATGACTCTCCTACGGCTTGGGTTGCCAAAAACAAAAAATCGCTTTATATAGACAGTGCTGCAAAATGTGATTATAACCTGAAAAGGTTTAAGCATTACAGCGGGGACGCATTTTTTATCGCGCCGGTCATTAATAATGACCGGGTTATCGGGGTGATCAGTGTAACAGATAAGATCGGTTCTGATACTTTTGGCAGGGATGAGCGCGAAATACTTATAAATATAGCAGGGCAGGTAATCATTGCCCTTGAAAATAACAGGATGGCCAGATCTCTTGAAAAGAAGAGCAAAGATCTAAGAAAAAAGAATCTCGAACTTAAAAAGCTTGAGAAATTGAGAACAGAGCTGTTTAACATGCTGATACATGACCTGAAAGGCCCGCTTTCCGAGGTAGTTGCAAATCTTGATATCCTTTCATACACGGTCAAAGGAGAAGGGATAGAGTTTGTAGAGACCGCACAGTCAGGATGCAGCAATCTTTTCAATCTGGTTGCTGACCTGCTTGATGTTTCAAGGCTTGAAGAGGGTAAAATGCCGATTGTTTATGAACAGCTAATTCCCCGGGATATAATTCGTGAGGCTAACGCAGGCCTGATCATGTCGGTAAAATCAAAAGGGGCGAACTTTATGGAAGATTTTCCGGCTGATGATGATCTTACTTTTGAAGGAGACAGGTCACTTTTGATCCGGGTTTATCAGAATCTGCTGACGAATGCAATAAGCTATACACCCAAAGGAGAGATTATAAAAGTTGGTTATAAATATCCGGATCCTGAAAATATTGAATTTTTTATTGAAGATAAGGGGCCGGGTGTTCCTGAAGAGTTTAGAGATGAGATCTTCTGTAAGTTCTCACAAATAGATGAAAAGTTTGAGGGCCGTGTTTATACCACGGGGTTGGGACTGAATTTCTGTAAAAAGGCTGTTAATGCTCATGGCGGGATGATATCAGTTGAAAGCTTGAAAGATAAAGGCAGCAGGTTCTATTTTAGGGTGCCGGTAAAGCAGGTTAAAAAACGATGAGCTTAAAAATAATATTGAGATCGTTAAACATTCTTGTTTTGCCCTTTCTTCTTATTCCATTTTTATTACTCATGGTATGTTCTTTACGCGTTGAGGCTTCAGTGCCGGGCCCCGATGCTTTTTTAGGTGAAAAATTGAATTATCATGTCGGTTTTTGGCTTTTTAGAAAAGCAGCAGAAGGTTCTTTCAGTTTCAAAAAACACCCGCAAGGGTATGAGGCTGTTTTTAAAGCAGAAACAGCCGGTTTCCTCAGGTTGATTGTGGGTAGGAAGACCGAGTATATAAGAAGTGTGATGGAATATGATCCGGACAGTAAGATGTTTCGTTCCTTGATATTTGAAGAGACTTTTACAGATGACGGAAAAGAGGTCAGAAAAGAAATTTTATATAACTATGATGAGAAAGTATTTAAGGTCTCTTTTTTCAGGGATAAGAAAAGAATACGTTCCGTGAAAAGGAAGATGCCGGATGAACCCTTTGTAGACCTCCTGACCTTTTTCTATAATCTTAGAAATGGTTGTTATGGCGATGTCCGTGTCGGGATGAACCTTGCGGTTTGTGCGCTTGTCAATTCAAGGCCTTCATATATTAAGGTAAATGTTGATAAGGAAGGTCTGCTGAAAAAGGGAACGCAATATCATTTTGTTTTTTCAGTGGACAAAAGAATATCTGCTGCCGGTAGCAAATGTATATCATCGTGGTTTAGTGAAGACCTTATTCCGGTATATTCAGTAATTAAAGATGCTTATTACTTTGGTGATCTGCGAATAAAATTGACGAAGTGAATAGAGCTGGGAGTTGAACTTGTCCTTACAACAATCAGAATCTGGTTTTTATTTTTGAAGGCCTCTGAATTGTTAAGGATAGCTGGAGTAATCTTTGCTCCAATTTAAATCAAAAAATTAAATTTTCCTTCCTGCTAATATCTTAATCTCAAAAATTGGGAAAAATATTTATATCTATTAACACCTAATAATGATAAACATATCACCATAAGCATACTTTGTTATATGAAATTATACATAACTGTTGACCTTGATAAGTATTAGGATAATCAAAGTTAACACTTTGACCCAAAAGCATGAAACACTTAGATTGTACTAACACATTAAGGTAGTGAATTATGAAGAAACTATTTTTAATACCAATCTTAACTTTGCTGTTACTGTCCGGGCTGATTACTCCTGCCGTGTCTCAGCACAAGGATAAAGCAGTCGGTTCCTCCCAGGCAGTTCAAATGCTGTTCCAGCATTCCAAGATAAATGCTCCCGAGTCAGTTTTGAAAGATTTTGTAAACGGAGAACAAAAAACACGAGTAATTGTGAACCTGCGCAAACCTTTAAACACAAACCAGTTTAATAACTTGAAAAACAGGGATGTTCGGAAACAACTGAAGCAGGCTGTAAAAGAAACACAGAACTGGATTGTCCCGATGTTGAATACCCAAGAGATTCGCATTACAAATGAGTTCACATATGTCTTCGGCTTCTCTGCGGAGGTTTCCCTTGAAGGGTTAACAGACTTAATCGATCATCCGGACATAATTTCGATCGAAGAAGACGCCATTCTTTACCCCAACCTTAACCAGGGAATCTCCTTGATGAACGCTTCCACAGTGAGAAAAAGTTATAATGGTGCCGGCATGTCCATAGCTATCTGTGATACCGGAATAGATTATACACACCCCAAATTAGGTGGTGGTGGCTTTCCAAACACTAAAGTAATTGGTGGTTGGGACTGTGGGGATGATGACTCTAATCCAATGGATTCAGAAGGTCACGGAACAGCTTGTGCCGGTATTGCAGCAGGTGATCTCGGCACTACCGGAGATTATATAGGAGGGGTTGCTTACGGTGCCAAGCTTTATGCCATTAAGATTTCTAAAGCCAACGGCGTTGCGACAACTTCAGACATGATCGAGGGTTGGGAGTGGTGTGTCACCCATCAAAATGATGATCCAGCCAACCCGATAATGATCATTAGCACGAGCTTTGGAGGAGGGAGGTTTTACAGTACATGTGACAGCGAATCGACCGCAATGACTGCTGCCGCTGCCAACGCTGTTTCCGCTGGCATAACACTCTTTGCATCTTCAGGAAACGATGGTTATTGCGATTCGATGGGATGGCCTGCCTGTAACTCTGACGTGATTTCGGTGGGGGCAGTTTACGATGCGGCCCTTGGACAAAATCCGCCGCCGGGTTATGTTGGTTGCATCAGCAACGAATCCTGTGTTGGAACCCTGGGGCCACCGTGTGACGAAAAATATTATGTGGATTCCCCTGCTAATGCGGATATGGTTACATCCTACTCCAACAGCTCTTCATTTCTTGACCTCTTCGCCCCCTCTGAATGGACAACCACTACAAAGCTGGGCGGGGGCTATTGGGACACGTCAAATGGCTTTGGCGGAACTTCGGCAGCCTGTCCTTACGCCGCTGGAGCAGCGGCCTTACTCCAAAGTGCAAACAAGGCAAAACAAGGCGTTTTTCTGACGCCGGCTGAGGTAAAATCAAAACTCATTGACTACGGTGACTCGATTACAGACGGAAAGGTCAGTATCACGAAACCAAGGGTAAACCTAGGTGATTCTATAGCCTCAATTACTATAGAAGCTATAGATACTGACAATGATGGTATCCTTGATGACGGAGATAACAGCGGAATAGCAGGAGATAATACCTGTGCTGGCGGAAATATAATTTTTTGCGATGACAATTGCCCCAGCATATGCAATTTAAATCAGCTGGATACAGATGTCGATGGCCTAGGTGATGTTTGCGATGACAGTCCAGGTTGCGGAGGATGCGGTGAGCCAACCTGTGGGGTGTCCTGTGATTTAGATGCCGATGGCATTCTCAATTCTGAGGACAACTGTCGAGACCTAGCCAACTTTGATCAGGAGAATGCTGACAATGACACCCTTGGTGATGTCTGTGATGCAGATACAGTTTATGGTTATATTTCAGGAGATATTATAGAAGATGTTAATGTTGAGCTTTATCAAAGCTCTTGTGGTGGTGATGTCTTATTGAATACGTTAACGACAAATTTAGAAGGTTACTATGCATTTGGTAGTCTGGATAATGGAACATATAGTATTGTACCGGATAATGCTTCTTATATTTTCAATCCAGATACGCGCAGTGTAAAAATTCCTCGAACCACAATATATTCACAAAATTTTACAGCAACTTCAAAAGACCTGAACACTATTGCAAGCATCAATGACAATATGGTCTCCATTTCCGGCGGTACCTTCCAGATGGGCTGTACCCCCGGAGATACGGAATGCGATTCTAATGGATCACCTCGTCACAGTGTAACGCTATCCTCCTTTAAGATTGGCAAATATGAAGTGACTCAAGGGCAGTGGGAGGAAGTGATGGGGAGCAATCCTTCTTATTTTGATACCTGCGGAGACAATTGTCCGGTTGAAAAAGTATCCTGGAATGACACACAGACATTTATTACAGATTTGAACAGTCAGACAGGTCAGAGCTACCGGCTATGCACAGAAGCTGAATGGGAATATGCGGCAAGGGCAGGAACAGAAACAAAGTGGTATTGCGGAGATGACGAAAGTTGTGTAGATGATATAGCCTGGTACAATAGCAATTCAGGCTCTAAAACCCATCCTGCAGGACAAAAAGACCCTAATGCATGGGGTCTGCATGATATGAGCGGAAATGTGTGGGAGTGGGTGAACGACTGGTATGGCACCTATCCCTCTGGCAGTGTAACTAACCCTACCGGCCCTGTTAGTGGCTCTTACCGCGTGAATCGCGGGGGCAGCTGGTACGACTACGCCAGGCTCTGCCGGTCGGCTAATCGCTCTCGCTACTCCTCGTCGTACGGCAACGGCAACCTGGGGTTCCGGCTTTGCAGGTAGCTCATCAGGTCAGGACAGGTTGAAAGCGGAGGCTAAATTGAGCCTGGAGGTGCGAGGGACGAGCAAACGACAGGGCGAAAAGGAGCCGTAGCGTCCGCGATAAATTTGCTTAAAAAAAAGATAATGTATCTGAATATAATAGAAAATAAGCTTGTAATGTTTACTGTCTGAATGCAGCAACAGGAGACACCGGTTCATGTCCGATGTTTATATACAATAATGCCAGGACGGGAGCAAAATAAATAAGTTTTTGGTTCTTCAACAGAATCTGTGGGTAAAAAAACAATTTACACCACTGATCC
>CAYLYF010000168.1:0-6273 GCA_964387595.1 uncultured Thermodesulfobacteriota bacterium
AAACTCTTTCACTCTGAGGGTTTTTTTTTAGGCTGAAAATCGCTCAGCTTAGGTGAAAGTAACCTGCTCTTCAAAAACTGCAGAATTACAAGTTAGTGATTTTGGTTAACATGATTATTTTTAAAATGCCCTCCAAAAAAATATATTCATTATTACATTGAATAGCAGATAAATATTTAAGTTGATGAGCTTAAATCGTTTTGATGATTTTTAAAATAAATAATTATTCATAGCCAAATACAAGGAAATAACTAAACTATCTGTTTTTGTTGTAAATTATTGAAATTTGTAGTATTGAATTTAGAGTGATTAACTACAAAAGGAGCTTTTATGACAAGAGTTGATTTTAAAGACATGGTCAATTTTACAGATGTGCTGATGGAGCGTAAGAACCTGTTTGACGGCTTTGAGTTGGAGACCCTTGACGAGTATGAGGGCATGGACACCTCTCCGGCAAGAGAGTTCAAAACATCCATGGCAAACGGTTTTTATAAGGCTTACACCATCAAGGGCATGGACAAGGTTGAGAAAATAGCGATCGGCGAGCTCAACTATATGCGCAGGGCAAAATACTGTGCCATGAACATGACTCCAAGCGATGATTATGACCTTCCCATCTTTGCCTGCGAGTTTGATGAATTTGCAACCCGTGTGGGCATAACCCTTGATATGATGCCTCTTGTGGATATTGCACTCCATCCTGAATACCGGGAGAAATATCTTGATCCGCTTAATGATGCCTGGCGAGAACATCGTACGCTTAACGGTCTTACCCGTGAAGGCCGATGTCTGGTACAGCGCAGGTATGGACCGTGGCCCTGGGCAAGAGCTTCTCTTTCGCCCTATCCTCTCGACGGAAATATTGAAGACTCTGAAAATCGGTATAATATCCTGGATGCGGTTGTTGTATACGCTCGGATATGGCTTGAGATGCTTGAAAAAGCAGAGCCCATTAAAGATCTGGAATATAAAAAAGAGATGCTCAAACGGAAAAAAACCCTACAGTATTATTACCGTGAACGCGACCCGGGCGGAGAGGTGCTGAAAAAAATATTCGGTGAAGAACATCACCGGCTGTATATCAACCTAATATTCTAAAGGAGCATGTCAATGGATGCTTTTACACCTTACTATGACAAAATGTATTCAGTTCTTGAAGGTCTTTCTCTTAAGGCGCTTGAAAATTGTAATGGAAAAGACACAGCTTCCCTAAGGGCGCTTTCAAATGATGACCTTATTGCAAAGGTCTGTCTTTATTCTGCTTCAAAGATATCAAAAATAGCGATTGGGGGCTTTCAGATTAAGGGCCAAAAACAGTTCGGGCTGTGCACTGTTTTTGCAAATACAGGTTATGACCTTCCCCTGTTTGTTTCCTACTGGGATGAGAATCAGTTAAAGATCTGCTGGATGGTTGATATTATGCCCACAGTTGATGATTTTATTGACGAAGATTACCGTGCCAGATATATAGAAACACAGGGCCAGGCCTGGGATAGGTTTGCAAAACTTCCTGGCATCTGTCCTGAAGATGACAATGCCTTAAGGTCTTTATGTTCAATAAACTACAGTGCGGGCCAGTCAACCATTGAAAATGAGGGCATGCGCCTTGCAGTCCTTGCTCCCCATACTTCATACCTTAAAGCCTATATTGAATTTATTCCGGGAGCAGAACAGGTCACAGATGACGGCAAAAAAAAGGAGGTTTCTTTAAAGACAAAAAGCCTGCAGTCTACTCTTAAAACACATTTCAGGGCTGTGCTTGAAAGCCAGATTGGCAGCAGTGTGGGAAGTGATAAAACAGACCTTTTAACGGAGGTGTTTTTTTAGAGGGAGAACGAAGATGACAATTTTAGACATTTTAAAATCCGGGATAGAACAGACAAATAAAGACGAGATTTCACTTGAGATGCTGGCTGATTTCAGTAACCATAAAGTTGGAATGACGGTAGGTGATACCGAGATCACCCTTATTGTAAAAGACGGTAAGGTATCAATCGAAGAGGGTGTTCTTGCTGACAGTCACGTAGTAATGAAAATCGGAGCTGATGTGGTCTGCGGTTCTATTGATAACAGTATTGATCTCATGGATATCAAAGACAATGCGGAGCTGGTAAAAGGTGATATGTCTGATCCTGACGTGCCGGTTCATTTTATGGCAACCTTTCCGTTTTTTGATGCTATGGTCCGCTATTACGAAGAGGACAGTACCTTTAAACAGAACGTAGATGCAGTTAAAGCTTCATTGTAACTGTACGGAAATAAGGACAATAAAATATGGTTATGCACATTCTTGATGTAGAAAAATGCCGCGGCTGCGGTAAATGTATTGAAAACTGCGGTATGGAGCTGTGGGAACTTATTGACTGGGAAGATGGTACCAAAAAAGCAAAAGCGGTTGAAGAAGCTGCTGACATATGTAACGGATGTAAATGTTGTCAGGATGCCTGTCCTGAAGATGCGATTGAGATAAGAGTGGCGTAGGTGTAGATTCGCTAATTCTAAAACTCGTAAAATAGTTAATCCAGCATCTTTAGCTTCTTATGTCTGTTTCACTTTTACCGTCTGAAACTTTCTCCTTTTCATAATTATTCAGTTATGTTATCCGGTTGGATTCAGTTTTACAAAAGTTTTTCTGCTGTTTTAAGGAGGTGTTTCGCAAGGAGTTTTGCCTGCCTGACATCTCTTCCGGGTGTCACATAGAAATCCCAAGTGCCGGCATACTGATCCTGAACCGACTTGTCAGGGTCCGGTTTTCCTTTTTCAGAATCGTATCCGAGGTGCCCATAATCACTTAGCTCAAAAGCAAGGGACGGATCCATATCGTCTCGTTTTTCATCAAGAGGTGTCTGGCGAGGAGGCGGATAGGGGAGATCCTCTTCGGCACCCATTTTTAGGGAATATTTTGTGCCTTTATCTCCGGGTGACGTTCAAGCAATAATTTCTTTATGTTATCCTTAAGCACATTGGTCTCATCTATCTTTGGGTCAAAGAACCGGCGGTTGGGGGCAAACAGACCGTGGTTAAAAATGAGGATTCCTGGGTCAGCAGCAGAAACAGATTTAGAGAAGCTCTTTTCCAGCCCTTCCACGTGAAGCGTCGCAAGTTCTGGATCAATGGCAACCGGGTTTGGCGATTCTTTAATATCAAGCTGCACGGGTTTTTCAGGTGCCCCAAGCATTGAGGTCCAAGCCCGGAACCCCCTTTGGCAATGTACAGTTTGACTATTACTGGTCCAGCACAGAAGATGTACAATACCCTTCAGATGCATGGGTCATGCTCATAAAAAAAGGCTGCCTCGGCAAAACCAGTAAGAACACCGCACGCTATGTATGGCCGGTACGTTCAGACAATTAATTATTTAATCTTTTAATGATTCATCAAGGATTTTGCATCTGTTTCCTGATATTAACATAAAACAAAACACGTCTGTTCGAATTAACACTATTTAAAATATTGCGTCATTGTTAACTCTTCTTTTCTCAATAACACATCTTATTATTCTGATTTAATCCTCAACACAACAATTTAGTTGACTACCCAATAAAAAACAAATATTATGCCAACTAAATGAACGATCTATCGGCACTAATGGTTGAGTCCCTATAAAGCTTACTGATACCGAGAATTTTCCTTCTTCTTAAAATACAGGAAGAAGAACGAATAAAATATCTATTAGTACTCTTCATATTTTTCATTTCTATAGCCATTTATGAAACAGGCAACAACATTGCGATAATTATAGATTAATCTTTGGTCGCTTCTGAATAACTAAGTTCGTCTTCGAACTCGTTTATAGATATAACTGGTATAACTTAACAAAAGTTTAAGGGAGGGGATATGAATAAGCACCAAAAGAAACTGGCATTGCTGTTCCTACTGATCACGGCACTGCTCTGCGCAACTATGGGCTGTGATGTAACTGAGCCTGACGGAATTGAGCCGATAAATGACAAGATCGGAGTGATCTATGTCCTGCATGGTGGCATGGATGAATATCTAGACCAGAACCTCTGGGACTCATCCGTACAGATGTTTTCCTATGACCCAAATCATCCTGTCTACCAGATGGTCATGTGGAATCCGCTTTTCTGGTCAACAGTGCTGCAGATCGAGTTCGGTGTTAAATTCATCAGAAAATTCGAATTTGAATATGAGCGCATTGGCGGAGAAGACCCCTTCCACACCCTTGCCGATGAACAACTGGCGGACATGAAAGCTTCCCTGGATAACAATACCTCCGGGCTGACATTTGAAGTTGACTTTGCCAGCTGGATGTCAGGTGACAGAATTGGAAATTACCCCTATCCGCGTTTTATATATAATATTCCCGAACTTTTTTCAGGATATCATCCGCTTCTGGGATTATCAAAAGTTCAGTACTGCGGAGAAATGGAAACAGACGGCCCCTGGACAAATTGTGATCCGGACCGCTATGATGTTGACGGACCTGTGGAGCGCCTGCTTAAAAAAGGCGTTTCCCGCATTATTGTAATTGATACCACCGTAGGTGCGGTGCGGTTTTACAAAACCTATGATGTGGTGCAGATGACTAAGCGCGCCCTTCAAGACTGGAACACCAGAAACGATACATCCATTCCGCTCCTCTGGGTTAACGACTACAGCAACCTCATGGAGGACTCCTACCCTGAAGAACCCGCAGGCTGGACTCCATTTCAAGGCCCTCCGGAGAAAGACCGGCATAGACTGGTAAACGGCAGACCGAACCCTGTTGCAGGTGACCTTGATTATGCACTGCTGCATGTGGAGGGAATAGAAGATGCCATGTCAGAGGCTGTCAGTGATGCAGACACCGGAATACTTCTGTTCAACCATGGCCTGTTCGATGAGAACCGAAGCTATTTTGATCCAAAAATCGATGATACGGTTGTGCTGGACGAAAACATAAAAACACTTATGCTTGAGCGCCACCCTGAAATACTACCGGGCAATATAATCGGGGCCTATGGAGGCGTGAAAGAAATAAACCCGGAAACCGGCATCATTGAACGCACCAGAAGAATGCGCGGGGAAAATCTTGCGCATACAGGACTGCACGATAGTGATCAGGATATAATGGACGATGAAGTGTGGGGCTACCGTTACTGGGAAGCCCTTGAATACCTGAAAGACCGCGGAGTCAAGCACATTGTAGTCAGCTTTCCGCAGGTGGTTACCGATTCCGTTCTGACAATGGTTGAATACTATAATCAGGTCGGAAAAGAGATCGGAATAAAAACCTGGATTAAATATGACGAGGGCGACTTTGTCACCTATCCTGACGTAGGACATCCCTTTGCTGAGTACTGGGGAAACTGGGTGGATACTGACTGTGGCGGAGAAGAATGCTGTTTTAAAATGGGCGGCTGCGATGACGAAAAACCCTATCCGCCACCGCGTCAAGAGTCCCTTGATGATGATCTACAGGACATGGATCCGTCTCTTGCCTATGACCTTAGTGATTACGGTCACCTCGGTTATAACCCTGAAAATGGTCCGCCTGACCCTAATGCTCCGGTCCAGGACCAGTATACCGGAACCTGGGCAATGTATGTTACCCCCGGCAATGATCCAAGGCTGGGGAAGATGCTTGCAAAACATGTTTTAAATGCTGTTGTTAATCCCATGGTTCATATCACCAACGGCGAGATTGAAAGCATCACGGAAGGCCAGAGTATTATCTTTCAGGCAAATGTTCAAAGCGGATCTCCGGCTTACTCATACGAATGGTTCATAATGAAAGACGGTGACGCAGACTGGACCACATCAGGTACTGACAGTGCATTCTGGACATGGACTCCTGCTTCAGGTGATGCAGGAACCTATACAGTGCGGTGTAAAGTAACCGATTCAAAATCCAATTACAATGAAGTTACCTTTGGTGGATTTGTTGTTGTGCCATGATTAAATCACATCTCTATAGATGTAAAAATTTAACATGGTTTTGGTTTGATCTAATCAGTTAAAAATCCGGACATCATAGAGTCCGGATTTTTATTACAACCCAAAATCACAACCCAAAAGCTGCAACAGTATATTTATTCCTTTCATAACATTCTGATAAATCAGGATACCAAAATACTTTATAGCAATCCATAAAGTATTTTGGTAATTGTTTTATTATTATAGTTACATACAGCTCTATCCAGTAATAATGTACCGGGTTTTCACAACACGATTTCGCTCCAAAGCATCTTATTCTCACATAACTAAAAATTAAAGGTCTTATCTTATGTTGACTTCTGAAGACTTTTAAATCGTTAAGGATATCAATAG